>CAYYVB010000286.1:0-4598 GCA_964475035.1 uncultured Opitutaceae bacterium
AGAGCTCGATGTGGTTGGACTCGTCGCGCAGGGTGTAGCGGAACATCTGGCCGATACCCGGGAACTTGTTCTGGCGGTAGAGCGAGAGGACCATGCCGAAGAGGCCGTAGAACTGCGTGCCCTCCATGCACTGGCCGAAGATGAAGATGTTCTTCGCGAGGAGCTGCTTGTTCTCGACCTTGGTGAGGTCGAGGTCGCGGCGGAGGGCGTTGGAGGCGCGGTTGACGAACTCGTTCTTCTTCTCGATCGACTTGATGTCCTCGAACATCGCCTCGCACTCGTGCGGGTTGATGCCGAGGGAGGAGATCATGTAGAGGAGCGAGTCGGCGTGGATGTTCTCCTCGTGGGCGTGGCGGCCGAGGACGAGCTTCAGCTCGGGCGCGGTCACGAGCTCGCGCACGACGTGCTGGATGTTGTCGCCCACGATTCCCTCGGCGGCGGAGAAGTAGCCGATGCCCATCCGGATGATCCAGCGCTCGAGGTCGGACACGGTCTTGGCGTCGCGCCACTGCTCGATGTCCTTGCCCATCGGGATGTCCTCCGGCTCCCAGTGGTTGGCCTTCATCTTTTTGTAGAGATCGTAGGCCCACTGGTATTTGAGGGGGAGGAGGTTGAAGTAGGGGACTTGGCGGCCGTTGATGACCTTCTTGCCGGCGAAGGCGGCCTCGGCTTTTTCCTGGTCGAGAACGAAGGTTTTGGAGCCGACGGTGAAAGATTTGAGCATGGCGGAAGCGAGTGTGTGACGGACGTGTGACGTGGGTGTTTTGCTGGGTGGCAAAACCATCCTCCCGTGGTCTTAGTGGCGCGCAGAAGGCCCTAGCGAACCGAAGTTGCTGGAACTTTCTCACACGTTGCTGACCACCACAGGATGTGGCTGCCCGGAACCAAGGGCACTACTAATGGTGGCGGGGTATACCCCGTCAATTTTTTCGCGGTGAAAATTCCGAACTTTTTTGGTCGACAATAAAATCGTGGAAATCCGGCCGGCGTGTGGCGGCGAAAAATCCGCGCGCGCGGCGGTTTTCAGAGGGAAACGCGGTGGAAAAACGCGGCGCGAAAAAGCGGGGAAAAAATTCTTGACGCTCGCGATTCGCGGGCCTGCGCGGCGGTGGCGGAAGATTTATTTGCGGAAGGCGGTGGGCGCGTGCGGGTGTGCGTGGGCGATGCGGCGGGGTGGGGGCGCGATCGCGTTCGCGGCGCGGCGGTAGCCGCGCCCTCCAGGGTGGGGCGGCGGGCGTGACGCGCGGGGTCGGGAAAAGAAAGAGGCGGCTGCGTTGCCGCAGCCGCCTCGGAAGAGTTGGAACTTCAGGTCCGCTTAGAACTCGTAGCGGGCGCTGAGGAGGATGGACCAGCGCGTGGCAGCAGGTTCACCGCGCTGGAAGTCGGGCGCGAAATCCTGACCGGCGGCAAGATTGGCGTTAACTGAGCTGTAAACGTATTGGTTCAGGTTACCGTCGAAAGTCGACGTCACGATCGTCTCACGTTTACGGAAGAACTGGTTCGAGCCGCGGATGAGACCCCATTTGTCGTTCAGCAGATTGCCGACGTTGAGGATGTCCATGCCGAGGATCATCCGGTGGCGCCAGCCGGGGAGCTTAATTTGCTGTTTCACTGAGAAATCAAACTGATTGACCCAGGGATAGCGGTTAAAGCCTGCTGTGAGTGCCTGTCCTTCTGGCAATCCGAAACGGTCAACGATCTGGAAGAAGCGCGTCTCGTCAGCTGCCGTAGCGAAACGCACGTTCGGGTCCCCACCGCGGGTCGGAACGTAGATCAAGTCGTTGCCGCCTTGGCTATCGCCGTTCGCATCGTTCGTATAGACGAAGCTGAAGGGATATCCGCTTCGACCCTCGTAAAAGAGCGACACGGTGGTCGGGAAGCCGTCGACCAGCTCGAAATCCTTATCGAGCTTAAATGTGAAGCGATGGCGCACCTCAAGTTCCGAACGATGCTCTTCTTGTGCGTTCGTGTTGAACACCGAACGGTTGTTCCAGTTGGAGGCGGCAACGGAGGACGTGCCGAAGAGAACTTCAGTTGCCTTGGTGTTCACGTATGCTGCGCGCCAAGCCCAGCCGTCCTTCTTGCGCGGACGCTCCAGCATGAGTGTGATGGCCTGCGTCTCGCCCTTGTCGGTGTTGCTCAACTTGATGATGCGGTTGGAAAACGCAGTGCTCACGAAGTTGATATTGTTGGCGGAAGTCGATGTCGCCGAAGTGTAGTTGCGGAAGAACAGCTGGCGATCATCTGGCCCAGTGCGAGTTGAGACGAGATTCTCGTTGGTATAGAAAACGTCGTTTTCGACCCATGTCTTTTCGATTTCAGCAGTAAACTTCAGGTCCCATAGGCCTAGTTCGCGTTCGAACGCCAAGTTGGCTTTCCAGCGGGATGGGAGTTCGAAGTTTGGATCCATGAAAGCCACCGTCTGCTGCAGTCCTGTGCCGATCGCGGCTTGGGCGTCCGGATTTGCCGATACCGCTGGAGGCATTGTTATGTCGCCGGGAGTAAACGAAATCGGGAGCGAGGTGTCGCCATGCCCCGCATTGTAGGAGACGTAGTTAAACCCAGTGTTCGAGTAGCTGTTTGAAATCCAAACGCGAGGAGCGCGCCCGTAGAACAAGCCGACGCCGCCACGCACAACCGTGCGCTTGTCGTCGAACTCCGGCTGCCAATTGAAACCGAAACGCGGCTGGAATATCTTCTTGCCGTCGTAGGAGTGGTCGTTTCGGACGCCGAATGTGTTGAAGAAGGTTTGATTGAATGGGATCGCATCGGGCAGGCCTGCGATATCAAGGCGAGCACCGACGTTTAGCGTGAGGTTCGGACGGACGCGCCATTGATCGTTAATGAAGACGCCGAGATTGGATTCCGAAAACTCAGCGGCAGGATTGACACCCGGGACGATGGCATTGAATGCATAGGTAGCATACGGCACCGTGCCGTTGTTGTTGGCAGCCACTGCTTCCAGTTCAGCCAAAGTTGCAAATCCGTAGCGCCCATACGCATCCTGGACGAACAGATTATAGGTGTCGGACATGTCATACTGAACTCCGAACTGCAGCGTATGGTTATCGCCCAGTTCATAGGTCGCAAACGCGTCGATCGTATCCGTTGTGACGTCCAGAATATTGGCGTGGCGGCTGCGCTCCGTGCCGAAAGTGGCTGTTGCGAGCGTCGATGATCCTGGGACATCGAGATTAAATACCTGCACCATGGGCAGACGGGAGTTATTGACCGGGACCGAATTGTATTCGCTACGTGAAACCGAGAGTTCGGTGTTCAGTCGGTCATTCCAGCGCGAGATCAACTGAGCGATGTAGGACGTATTTTTCGTGTCCTGATCATACCAGTGAGTGTCGAACGAGAAGCTGTTGCTGAAGATATTGGGAAACGTGGGGCGTGAAGACTCGACGTCGTTATACCTAAAAGTCGCACGATGGTCCGAGTTAATTTGCCAATCGAGTTTCAAAAGGATGTTTTCGTCATCAAGTTGATTGCCGCTGGGGCGCTCGTTTCCAATGTTGGTGAAGCCAAGCAGGTTAGCAGCGTTACGAATCCGGGTCAAAGTCGCCTCCGGAACCCAAGCCACCGGCGAAGGAGCGACACGAGTTTCGTCCACTTTCTCGTATGAAGCGTAAAAGAACAGCTTGTTCGGGATGATTGGGCCGCCGAGCGTTGCACCATACGTTTGTTCGCTGAAAGGTGCGAGTCTTCGCGGAACACCGTCGAGTTCATCGGCAACTAGATCAATGCCGAAAGCGGTCCGCCCGCGATAGGTGTAGTAGATCGATCCGTGAAACTCATTCGTGCCGCTCTTGGTGATCGCGTTGATCTGCGCACCGACGAAGCCAGCGTTACGAGGGTTATACGGGGCGGTGTTGATCGAGAGCGCTTCAAGCGAGTCGAGTGGAATGACGTTACGCTCGGCCGCGGTGTTGTTGGCGTTAAGGCCGAAAGGATCATTGGCACTCACGCCGTCAACTTGGATCGAGTTGAAACGGTTGCTCAGGCCGGAGACGGAAATGGCGCGATCTTGAGGATCACGATTGTAGCTGATGCGCGGGTCGAGGCGAGCAAGCGAGTTGATCGAGCGGTCGCCGACGGGAAGATTGCGGAGATCGCGCTCGTCGTGATATGAACCGGAGCCCATTTGGTTGGGATCGAACAAGGCATCGGCGGCGCTCGCCGTTACGGTGAACGCCTCAAGTTGCACGACGTCACTGCGCAAGCGGCTGGTGACGTTGGCACCCACATCGATGTCGAGGTAGACCTCGCGGTTTTCAGACGGACTGAAGCCCTCCGAACTGGTGCGGATGGTGTAGGGTCCACCCGGGCGCAGACCGCGAAGCGCGTAGGTGCCGTCAGCGCGAGTGGTGGCGGCGTAGGACGTGCCCGTGGGCTCGTGGACGACCGTGACGGAAGCGCCGGAAACCGGTGCGCCCTGGTCACTGACGACCGTTCCCGTGAGCGACGAAGTCGTGATGACTTGCGCCAGGGCGGCGTTCTGGGAAATGAGGCCCAGCACGACCGCAGCCAGCGCGATCAATTTAACGAACGATTTTTGCATGGTGCAGATGCAGTTGTATTGGTGTGGGGAAAAC
>CAYYVB010000287.1:0-4575 GCA_964475035.1 uncultured Opitutaceae bacterium
TCTCGACGCTGATGGTCGGGGCCTCGGACTCGGGCGGCAGCTCGTTGCGCACCTGGTCGATCTTGGCGGAGATCTGCGCGAGGGCGGCGTTGGTGTCGTAGTTGAGGCGGAGGAAGACGCGGATCGTGCTCAGGCCGGCGCGGCTCTCGGACTCGATGTAGTCGATGCCGTCGGCGCTGGCGATGACGCGCTCGAGCTGCGTGGTGATGTAGCCGCGCACGGTGTCGGCGCTGGCGCCGAAGTAGACCGTGGTGACGTTGACCACGGCGCTGTCGCTGCGCGGATACTGACGGGTGTTGAGCTGGAAATAGGCGACAACACCGAGGACGAGGATGACGATGTTGACCACGAGCGCCATGACGGGCTTGCGGACGAACAGGTCGGTGAAACTCTTCGAGACCATGACGGAGGTGGGAAAGGGTGGCGGAAGCGGTGGGCCGGTACGCGCCGGTGAGGCGGCGGCGGAGAGGGCGGGCCGGGGCGCGCGAACGCGACGGCGGCCCGCGCGGGCTCAGGTGTTGGCGGGCTTGGGCGCGGGGTTGGAGGTCGGGACGGCGGCGTTGTTGACCTGCACGGCGGCGCCGTTGCGGAGCTTGAAGACGCCGGCGGAGACGATCTGCTCGCCCGGCTTCACGCCGCCGGTGATGGCGACGAGGTCGCCGCGCTTGGCGCCGAGCTGGACGAACTGCTGGCGGACGCCGAGGTATTCCTTGCCCTCGGGCGACTTCATCGTCTCCACGATGAAGACGGAGTTGCCGTAGGAGGCGTAGGCGATGGCGGTGGCGGGGACGGCGATGACTTCCTCGCTGGCGGGCAACTGGACCTCGACGCGGGCGAACATGCCCGGGCGGAGGAGTTCCTGCGGGTTGTCGAGCGTGGCCTGAACGGCGACGTTGCGCGTGGCGGAGTCGACCTCGGGATTGATGGCGGTGAGCCGGCCCTTGAACTCGGCGGCGAAGGCGTCGATCGAGACGGCAACCTCCTGGCCGAGGGCGAGCGAGGGGAGCTGGCGCTGCGGGACGTTGAAGTTGACGAAGATCGGGTCGAGCTTCTGCAGCGGCATGAGCGGCGCGCCGCGGCCGACGAACTGGCCGTGGTTGACGGTGCGGATGCCGACGCGGCCGTCGAAGGGCGCGCGGACCTGCTTCTTGGCGATCTGGGCCTGGATGGCGGCGACGGCGGCGAGGGACTGCGCGGCGGCGGCCTCGGCGGCGTCGTAGTCGGACTTGGCGATGGCCTGGCGGGACCAGAGGTCCTTCGCGCGCTCGAGGTTGATGCGGTTGAGCTCGGCCGTGGCCTGCGCGGCATTGAGGTTCGCCTCCTCGACGGACGTATCGAGCGAGACGAGCAGGTCGCCGGCGCGGACCGGGGCGCCGTTCTCCACGGCGATGCGGACGACGGTGCCGTCGGCGTCAGCCGAGATCGTCACACCCTCGACCGGGGCGAGCGTGCCGATGGCCCGGAGCGTCGGCTGCCAGATGACGGCCTTCGCCTCGGTGGTGGCGACGGACAGGGCGGGCATGGAGTGGTCCATGCCGGACATTTCCTTGATCTGGGCGGCCTTGATGCCGCCGAGCAGCAGCACGACGGCGAGGAATCCAGAGAGGGCGAGGGCGAATTTCTTGAGCATACGAAAGAGGGATTGGTGGTGGTGGTGAACCGGGGAAAAGGCGGGGGAGGTCAGGCAGTCTTGGCGGCGGGATCGGCCGGCACGCGGTTGGCGGCCTGCTGCTGGATCTTGCCCAATAGACGAACGAGGGTCTTGCGTTCGGACTCGCTCAGCGCGCCCATGACCTCGCGGACCTGGCGGAAATGCAGCGGGAGGAAGCGCGCGAGGAAGTTCTCGCCCTTCCGCGTCAGGCGGACGAGCAGCATGCGGCGGTCCGAAGGATCGGGCTCGCGGACGACGAAGCCGTCGCGCTCGAGCGTGTCGACGAGGCCGGTCATGGTCGCGCGGGTGACACCGGCGGCGTCGGCCAGCTCGGCCGGCGTGCGCGGCCCGCAGGGGCCCTCCGTGATCGGGATGTCGCCCGTGCGCGGCGCCGAGCTGCGCCAGAGGAGCATCAGCACGCCGAAGCGGCCGTGGGAAATGCCATGCGTCGCCAGCTGGCCGTCGGAAAGGGCAAAGACGTCGTCCGCCGTGCGCAGGAGGTGCAGGTAGGCTTCGGCGGCGGAGGGATCGAGGTCGGGAAACTCCCGCGCAGCCTCCAAGAGGCATTCGTAACGCGGCAGGTCCTTGAGCATGAGATGAGGCATGGCGGAAAGTAAGGTCGCTGACAGTTAGGAGCCTAATGATTTTCGCAAGCGGAGATTTGTGACATTAGGCGAACGGCTAAGTCCGGCGGGCCGAGGAGGTGGCGGGACGTAGCTGCCGACGTAAGTCGGCAAAGTAAGGTGCATTACGGAGGCAGGGGCGCGCCGAACCAGCCGACTGACGTCGGCTGCGACGAGGCGGAGTGATTCGATCCGAGGATGGACACGCGCCTGTCAGTGTAGGTGGCGCGCTTGCGCGCCACGTTGCAGACACGCGCGCGGGTGACAGGCGCAGACGAGTTTCGCGCAAGCGCGCAACCTACGGCAAACGGAGGGACTCGAGTGCGCCCCTGCCCTACTCTGCTCTTTTTATTACAGCGACTGCGCGGCGGCGGCGACGGACTCGGTGGTGATGCCGAGTTCCTTCATCACGATGTTGCCGGGGGCGCTGAGGCCGAAGCGGTCGATGCCGACGACCTTGCCGTCGAGGCCGACGTATTTGCGCCAGAGGTCGGACACACCGGCCTCGATCGCGACGCGCCGGCGGCACGTGGGCGGAAGGATGGCGTCGCGGTAGGCCTGCGGCTGGCGGTCGAAGCGGAAGAACGACGGCATCGACACGACGCGCACCCCGGCGCCGAGCTGCTTCGCGGCGGCGATGGCCCACTGGAGTTCGCTACCGGACGAGAGGAGGATGTGCGTGAGCGGCGCGGTTTCCTGCACGGCGATGTAGCCGCCCTTCAAGACGCCAGCGCGGCGTTCGCTGGCGGGAATATCGTTGAGCATCGGCACGGCCTGGCGCGTGAGTGAAAGCAGCGTGGGACCGTCGGTGCGCTCGAGCGCGGCGGCGAAGGCGCCGGCGGTCTCCTCGGGATCGGCAGGGCGGATGACGTCGAGGTTCGGGATGACGCGCAGGCCGGAGACGGTCTCGACCGGCTGGTGCGTGGGGCCGTCTTCGCCGACGCCGACGGAGTCGTGCGTGTAGATGTAGACGACCGGCAGGTGCGCGAGCGCGGCGAGGCGCATCGACGGACGCGAGTAATCGGCGAACACGAGGAAGGTCGCGCACGAGGGACGGAAGATGCCGTCGTAGGCGACGCCGTTGCTGATCGCGGCCATCGCGTGCTCGCGGATGCCGTAGCGGAGGTTGCGCGCGGCGCGATCGGTCTGCTCGAAGAAACCGGACGACGCGATGAGGTTGAGCGTGGAGCCGTGGAGGTCGGCGCTGCCGGAGATGAGGAGCGGTTGCGCAGCGGCGACGGGCTGCAGCACGTCGCGCGCGGCGGCGCGCGTGGCGAGCTTGGCGTCAGCGGGGAAGGCCGGGATCTTTTCCAGCAGGGCGGCGGCGCTGGGCGCGGTGTCGCGCGAGTCGAGCAGCGCGGCCTTGTCGGGATTGGCCTCGCGCCACGCGGCGTAGGTCTTCTTCCACTTGTTGTAGGCGCGCTTCAGGCGGGCCTGGTGCGCGGCGAAGTAGGCGCGCACGTCGTCGCTGACGAAGAAATGTTCCGCAGGCAGGCCGAGGCCGGCGCGGGCGGTGTCGGCGAATTTCGCGCCGCCTTCTCCGTGGCCCTTGGCGGTGCCGGCGACCTCGGGGATGCCGCGCGCGATCTGGGTCTTGGCGATGATGAGCTGCGGGCGGCCGGTCTTGGTCTTCTTGGCCTTGTTGACCGCCTTGAGCAGCGCGGCGAGGTCGTGGCCGTCGGCGAGCGTCTGCACGTCCCAACCGGTGGCCTTGAAGCGCGCGGCGGTGTTCTCGCTCTGCGTGCGGTCGGCCATGGCGTCGAGGGTGACGTCGTTGGCGTCGTAGATGAGGATGAGGTTGTCGAGGCCCTGGTGGCCGGCGAAGGCGGCGGCTTCCATCGCGACGCCTTCCTGCATGCAGCCGTCGCCGGCGAGGCAGATGACGTGGTGGTCGAAGATCGGATGCGCGGGCGTGTTGAAGCGCGCCTCGGCCATCTTGGCGGAGAGGGCGAAACCGACGGCGTTGCCGATGCCCTGGCCGAGCGGGCCGGTGGTGCACTCGACGCCGGGCGTCTCGCGGAACTCGGGGTGACCGGGCGTCTTGCTGTGGAGGACGCGGAAGTTCTTCACGTCGTCGAGCGAGACGGCGTAGCCGCTGAGGTGCAGCCAGGTGTAGAGGAACATCGAGCCGTGGCCGGCGGAGAGGATGAAGCGGTCGCGGTTGAGCCAGCGCGGCTCGGCCGGGTGGTGTTGCAGGGCGTGGCCGTAGAGGACGGCGCCGATCTCCGCTGCGCCGAGGGGCAGGCCGAGGTGGCCGGAGGAGCACTTGTGGACGGCGTCGATGGCGAGGCCGCGGGCTTG
>CAYYVB010000288.1:0-4549 GCA_964475035.1 uncultured Opitutaceae bacterium
AGGCCGTCCTCACCCCCGATGGACTCAGCAATCTCCTGAAGTATGCGCTCGGCCTTGCCCCTTACGACCCCGCCCATCCAACCGACCTCGGCACGCTCGAAGCGGCCGCGGGCCAGCTCACCTACACCTATACGCGCCCGACCAACCGCACCGACCTCGTCTATACGGTCCAGTCTTCCCCGGATCTGGTGACGTGGACCACCGTGACAAATTCGCACGAGCAAATCCTCGCCGACCCTGAAAGGGAGACTTGGCGTGCGACCGTGCCACTCCCTTCCGGCGGAAAACTATTTCTCCGTCTCCGCGTGGTGCGTCCCTGAAGCCAACGGTGACCCGCATGCCGCGCGGACAGACTTTTGACCAACTCGCAGCGATTCCTCGTTGGTCGAAAAAACCCCAAAAGAAACGTGCTTTCCCAGCGGGGCGCGGTTATCAATACGCCCGCCCCGCCGCCGACAGTCCGTCGTCCGACTGGCCTACCCCACCCCTCCACGCCATGAAGGTCCGTCACCTGTCGGTTGCCCTGTTGCTTTGCTGTGTCCTCAACCGGAGCGCGGCACAAGTGGTCACCTTCACGACCACCGAAGACGATGCGGCCACCTCCATCGCTTCCACCAAGCCCGCCACGCAGCAGGCCGCCGGCATCAACGGCACGCCCAGCCTGAGTCGCACCGGACTGACCGCCGCCGACGGTGCCGCGGACAGCTTTTACTCGACGTGGGGCGGACAAACTCTCGCCGAGGTCGCGACCTTCAATCCGCTGACCAACACTCACTACGTCGGCTTCACTGTCGGTGCCGCCGCCGGCCAGGCGCTGTTCGTCACCGGCATCAACTGGTTCAGCGCCGGCTCCACAGACGCCCCGAACAGCTACGCGACCGCCTACAGCACGGATAATTTCGCGACCGCCCAGTCAACGACCTTCACCGGCGAGACCGGCACGAGCGGCGTTGCACGCAACTACGCCATCACGCCCCTCATCACCAACGACACCCTCTCCGTCCGCCTCTACAACTGGGGCTCCACCGCCATCGGGGGCGGCGCTCCGGCCACCACCGGGACCTTTCAAGTCATCGATCCGGTCGTGACCGGCAGCACGGTGACCACCGCCACCGAGCAGATCGAATTCACCGCCGACACCGAGGTGCGCACCGCCACCACACTTTCCCTCGGCGGCATCCTCAACGGCGCCGGCGGCCTGATCAAGACCGGTGCCGGCACCCTCACGCTCGCGGGCGACAACTCCTACGTCGGCCCGACACAGATCCTCGGCGGCACGATCGCCGCCAGCGTGCTCTTCACCGGCGGCGAGAACAGCAGCATCGGCGCCGCCAGCACGGACGCGGCGAATCTCGTGATCGACGGCGGCACGCTGCGTTTCATCGGCATCGTCGGCACCTCGACCGATCGGCTTTTCACCATCGGCGTCAACGGCGCCACCCTCGACGCCTCGGGCTCCGACGCGGTCGCGTTCGTCAACCCAGGCGCCATCGCCCTCAGCGGCACCAACACCGCCCGCACGCTCACCCTCACCGGCTCTTGGGGCAACGGCAACGAACTGGCCTCCACCTTCGGCGACAACGGCACCGGCGCCACCTCGCTCGTCAAAACCGGAGCCGGTTTCTGGCAGATCTCCGGCGTGAATACCTATTCCGGCGGCACGACGATCAACGCGGGCCGGCTTCTCGCCGTCCTGCCGGGTTCGCTCGGCTCCGGCGACATCTCCGTCAGCGGGACCGGCAAGCTCGACGTCGCCCTCTCCGGCAGTCTCGCCAACGACATCACCGTCGGCTCCGGCGCCGAAATCGGCGGCAACGGCACCTTCACCGGCACGATCGTCATCCAAAGCGGCGGCATGGTCAGCGCCGGCTTCAATAACGGCGTGGTCGATCCCGGCCAGAATCCCGGCACCTTCACCCTCGGCGCCGCCGGCACGATGACGTTCCAGACCGGGGCCATCCTCCGCTTAGATCTTGCCGGCGAGACCACCGTGGATCCCGGCATTTTTCACGACCAGATCGTCAACCAAGGCACCATCACCTTCCTCGGCGCCGCGATCGAGCTCACGCTCGGCGACTTCTCGCCCGTCAACACACCGTTCTGGAACACGAACCAAAGCTGGATCGTGGTCGACAGCACCGGCGCGGGCCAGATCGCGGGATCTGCGCCGAACATCACCACCGACCAATCAGCCTGGGCCGCGCTCGGCTCGTTCAGCAGCGCCCTCAGCGGCAACGACCTGTTGATCAATTGGACCGCCGCCGCCATTCCCGAGCCATCCACTTACGCCGCCCTCGCCGGACTGCTGGCGCTCGGCGGTGTGTTCTGGCAGCGGCGGCGCCTAGCGAAACGAGCCAGCTGAGCGCACGCCATCACTTCCCCGCCGAAGCCCGCCACGTTGGCGGGCTTTTTCGTGATCACCCATCATCCACGCCGAGCCGGGCGCAAACCAGCTGACCGGTGCCGCCACAGTGCGGCAAGGCATCACCGGGAAGTGCGTCGGTCTAAAAAAACGAAACCGCCCCGGCACAAGCGCACGGGGCGGTGGGAAAAATCGAAACCATCAACCGCGTCGACGCGGTCAGTTGCCGCCGGGTTTGAACTCGATGGCGGGGGTCGTGCTCGCCGCGGCGGGCTTGGCGGCCTCGATCTGGGCGCGGAGGCCGAAGGCGCGCTGCGCCCAGAAGCCCATGGCGTCGATCTTCGTCACCTCATCAAGGAACTGTTTGGCTTCGTCGGCGCGACCACCTTGGAAAGCGAGCGTGGCGAGATGGAAGGCGGCTTCGGCGCGGAGTGTGGACGTGGCGGCGGTGTCGGCGTGGAGCGCCTTGAGCGCGGTCTCGCCAGCGGCGGTCTCGCCCGCGGCGATCTGGCTCATGGCGGCGCCGAGGCGGGCGCGGGATTTGAGCGTGACGTTTTCGAAGCTGTCGGCGGCCTTGGTGTAGTTCGTGGCGGCGGCGCGGAAATCGTTCTTCGCATAGGCATCGTCGGCGACGCGGAGCCAGGCAGCACCGGCGAGGGCGTGGCCGGCATTGGCCTCCGCGAAACGCGGGAGCTGGTCGACGCGATCGAGCTTGGCGTATTCCGCCTGGATGCCGCGCTCGCGCATGGCGCCGTAAGCGACCCAGCCCTCGCGGGCGAGGATCAGGCCGAGGGCGACGACGATGAGGAGGAGGACGAAAGCGCGGTTCTTCTCCCAGAAAAGATGCACCTGGTCGGCGAAAGCCTCGGCGCCGGCGCGCGGGGGCGGATTGGCCGGGTCGTGCGGCTGGGGGGTGACGGTCGGGTCGTTGGTCATGGCAAAACGCGCACAATGGGAAGCGGCCGGGGTGCGCTCAAGCCCGGAATCAGCACCGCGGAGCGGCGCTGGTTGAGGGGTCGCTTTCGGGCCGGGCGGGGAAATCGCGGCACGGGGGCGATGCGGGCGCGAGCGAAGGCCAGACGGAACCGGCCCTACGCCGAAGGCCTGCGCGGATGCATTTCCCCAACCTTCAACCCCAACCGGCGTAAGTGCCGCGCAGCGGCGCTTATGCCATCGGGGCGGTGTTGTGGCGATATTCCTGGATCGGGCGGACGCCGACTTGGAGATTCTTCATCGCCTTGATGCCATGGAGCGCGGCTTTGGCGCCGGTCAGCGTCGTCGAGATCGGGACGTTGTTGGCGTAAGCGGCGGCGCGGATGGCGTTCTCATCCTGGCGCGGGATCATGCCACGGGGCGTGTTCACCACGAACTGGATCTCGCCGTTCTTGATCATGTCGACGCAGTTCGGGCGGCCTTCGTTGAGCTTGAAGACCGGTTGCACCGTGACGCCTTGCGCGGCGAGGAGCTTGGACGTGTTCGTCGTCGAGCAGACCGAGAAGCCGAGCTCGATGAAACCCTTGGCGAGTTCAACGACGTGCGGTTTGTCGGAATCCTTCACGCTGATGAACACCTTGCCCTTGGTCGGGAGCGCGGGCTTGGCGGCCATCTGCGTTTTCGCGTAGGCGATGCCGAGATCGTCGTCGAGTCCCATGACCTCGCCGGTCGAACGCATCTCGGGGCTGAGCACGATGGCGGCGCCGGGGAAGCGATTGAAGGGGAACACGGCCTCCTTCACGCACCAGTGTTTGGGCTGAATCTCCTGCGTGAAACCGAGGTCCTTCAACTTCGCGCCGGCCATGACGCGCGCGGCGAGCTTCGCCAACGGCACGCCGATGGCCTTGGCCACGAACGGCACGGTGCGCGAGGCGCGCGGGTTCACCTCGAGGACGTAGAGCTGGTTGTCCTTGATCGCGAACTGGACGTTCATGAGCCCGACAACCTTGAGCGCTTTCGCGAGCGCATAGGTCGCCTGGCGGACGGTGCCGAGCATCTCCTTCGAGAGCGTGTGCGGCGGCATCACCATCGCGGCGTCACCGGAGTGCACGCCGGCAAACTCGATGTGCTCAAGCATGCCGCCGACGAGCGTCGTCTCGCCGTCGCTGATGCAGTCGACGTCGAGTTCGATCGCGTCTTCGAGGAACTTGTCGATCAGCACGGGCTTGCCGGGCATGACCGCGAAGACCTGGT
>CAYYVB010000289.1:0-4545 GCA_964475035.1 uncultured Opitutaceae bacterium
TCTTCTCGAAGACCTCGACGAAGGTGCGGCCGATGATCTTGCGCTTTGTCTCGGGGTCGGTGACGCCCTTGAGGCGCTTGAGGAACAGCTTCGAGGCGTCGACGACGCGCAGGTCGATGTGGAAATGCTTGCCGTAGAGCTCGCGAACGTAGTCGCGCTCTCCCTTGCGGAGCAGGCCGTTGTCGACGAAGACGCAGGTGAGCTGCTTGCCGATCGCCTTGTGCAGCAACGCGGCCGCAACGGACGAATCGACACCACCAGACAGACCGAGGAGCACCCGACCTTTACCGACCTTCGCTCGGATTTCCTCCACCGCATGGGCGACGAACTCCTTCGTCGTCCAATCCTGCTTCGCACCGCAGACGCCAAGGAGGAAGTTGCGGATCATGTCCACGCCGCGCTCGGTGTGGAAAACCTCCGGGTGAAACTGGATGCCGTAGAAATGGCGCTTCCGGTCCTCGATCGCCGAGAACGGCGAGTTTTCCGAGGTGCCGATGGCGACGAAACCCGGCGGGAGCTTCGCCAGTTTGTCACCGTGCGAGTTCCAGATGCGCAGCTTGCGGGGCAGACCCTTGAAGAGCTTGCCCGGCTTCACGACGGTGAGGTGGCCGTGGCCGTATTCGCGGGCCTTGGAGTGCTCGACCTTGCCGCCGAGGAAATGGCCCATCAGCTGCACGCCGTAGCAGATGCCGAGCACGGGCACGCCGAGCTGGAAGATCTCCGGATCAGGATGCGGTGCGCCCTTGGCGTATACGCTTTGCGGACCACCCGAGAGGATGATGCCGATGACACCATCCGCGCGGAGCTGGGCGGCGGGCGTGCTGAAGTGGTAGATCTTCGAGTAGACCTCGCACTCGCGGATGCGACGCGCGATGACCTGCGTGAGCTGGGAACCGAAATCGAGAACGGCAATTGTCTGCGCCATGCGGGAAGCTGGGAAAGATTTCCCGCGAAAGGAACGAAAAAATCAGTCCCCGCGCGTCACAGCGCGACGCTGTGCCGGCGAACCCAAGCAAGCGCGAAGCATCCGATACTCAGGCTCAAGAAAGCCAACCAAGCCCCCGCAATCTTGGGGGCCAGCCAAGAGAGCCAGCCCACTTCGACCGGCTCACTGAGGCGAATTTCACCTCCGGCAGGCACATGGACTTCCAAACGAACAGGCCCACGCCCGCGGAGAAAATTGACTGTCTTCCAGCGGCCCGTGGAGTCAAACGGCCCATCAAGCGCCCGGATGGTCGAGCCAGAGCCGGTGCGGAGAAAAACATCGGCCGCCCCCGGCCCCACCCGGCCGGAAACGCGGAAACGCCAAATCGGACGGAAATCATCGATGAGCGGCAAACTGACAAACATCGCCCCCGTCTCCCCGCCGCGGAGCAACAACACCCTCGCACCGTTGGGCTGCCATTCCGAGCGATCGGATTGAAAACGCAGACCGGGAGTCGTGCCGGCCGGGTCGGCGGAAATCGCCAGCGTTTGGGCGATGCTCGCAGGTAGAGCGAACCGCACCATGCCATCGGCAAGCACATCTTTGGTCGCTTCGAAATGCGGCAGGTGGTGGCGCACTTCGGTCTCACGTTCGAGTATCGCCGGGTCATTGGTGGCGAAATAATCAGTCAGCACGACACGCTGGCGCTCGTAGAAATTACGATGCCAGCCAAGGTTCTCCTGCAACTGACGCGGTTGATTGGCCTGCAGCAACCCGCCGGCAAGCAACACGGCCCAAGCCGCGCCCAACATGCCGCGACCGAGATGAAGCCGGTCACCGACCAAAAAGACGGTCGCAAACAGGTTGGCGACCAGACCGAGCGTGAGATGATCTTGATAGCGCACTGCGATTTCACCGGGACCAGTGCCGCGACCAAGGGCAAAAGCAGCGGCAAGCGCCCAACACCAAAGCAGGAAAGCACACAACGTCCGCACTCCCGGCTCGTGCCACCGGCGAGGTGCCAATATCAGCAGCGCCACTCCTGGCGCTTGCAGAGCGAGCCAAAGCCACGGCCCGGGCAAAGGCCACGAGAGCAAGTGCCCGAGCGCGGCGAAGAGAGTCCCCGAAATGCCCGTCGTGCGCTCTGCCGCGAACGCTCCATGGCGGAGCACCAAGATCCCGCCCACTATCCAAAGCGCGTTCACCGCGAGCGTCGCCCAAGCCCAACGGGATCGCGGTTTTGCGAAAAGTCTCATCCCCGCGAGCCCAAAGAGCACAACCGACGACAACACGCCCGACGCGATGGAAAAGAGCGCCACGAATCCGGATGCCTGTGCAACCCACCAGGACGCACCGAGCCGCTCCTCGCGCAGGCTTCCCCAGACATGCGCCAGACTGAAAAGCATCAGAAAGACGAACTGCGTCTGGAAGCCCCAGAGATAGTTTTCGTAGTTGCATGGCATCGCCAGCAGGAGCGCCACTGCCACCGCCACGGGAATCTGCGCGCGACCCGGCAGGAGGCGGGCGGCCATTTGCCAGAGCAAGACTCCCACCAACGCGAGCGCGCCCACCGAAAGCATCATCGGCAATCGCGAATCCCACTGCTCGGAGTTCAGCGCGGCGACGCCGGTCAACGCGATGCGAGTCAACGCGGGTGTGTGCTCGCCTTGCGGAAAGAAATGATGGCTGAAGTCCCACGCTCCCCCGAGCCGCCACCGGAATACGCCTCCGCCCTCCGCGTTCCATTGGTCATTGAACGGCTGGTCGCTGGAGTAGAAATGAATCAGCGCGAACTTCGCACCGATCACGAACGCCACAATCCCGAGCGGAATGAGAAGACGGGGAGCGAGGAGTCGGCGTAACACGCCTGCAAGTTTGCGACTGACGGTGGCAAGTCCAAGCTCGCAAATTTACTGTGGCAAGGTCGGACGCAGCTCTTCCAACAGCAGCAGCGCGGAGATCGCCGCGACGACGGCGGGGCGGTGCTTGGGCGCGAGGTCGGGGGCGAGCCAGACGGCGCCGTCGTTGAGGACCTCGACGGCGGCCACGGCGCGGCCACCCCACTCGAAGAGGTAACCGGAGGTTTCGCCGAGCGGAAACGGCGTGCCGGCTAGGCGATTCGTGCCCTTGACGATGAACATGTCGGATCCGCGACGGAGCCAGCCTTCGAGCGGCTGCTCGGATTTCTCGGTCAGCTCGAGCGTCCACGCACCGGCACCGGCTTCAGATGGCTGGAGTTGCGCGGCAAAGCCGGAGTCGTTGCGCACCTCGACGGCAAAGTCGTCGATCTCGCCCGCGCGGCGGCGGAGCGTGGTCGCGGCCGTGACGCGCCACGGCGCGCTCCCGGCCGAAGCGACCGAGAAGGCGAAGGTTTGGCGGCGTTTGCTGCCCCGATAGAACAGGATGGCGAGGTCGCTGCCCTTAGTGAGCGAGCGCTGGAGGTCGAACGAGCGGACATCGGCGAATTCGATCCGCTGGAGGTGACGCCAGCCCTGGCGACCGCTCACGGCGTGGCGTTCGGCAGCCGCAAGTTCGGCGGGCAGGCGCATCGCGGCCGGCTTGAGTTTCGCGGCGGCGCCGGTGGTGATGGCGAGGACGGAGGCGAGCAGGAGCAGTCGGGCGCAGGAAAGCATGGGAGCGAAGTTTCCCACAGCGTAGCAGGGCGCGCGCGAGGCGCCTATTGACCGAACGGAGTTAGCCGTTCGGAGACGGAACAGGGAAGGACCACCGGGCGCGACGGAACCGACTGCCGCGGCCACGGCCGTGGCTCAGAATTTCAGCCGTGTATTCACATGCCCGCATTTCGGGCACGGCGCGGTCTCAGTGCCGGCTGGCTGCGTGTAGAGGTGGTTGCAGCGGATGCAGTGGAACGTGATCTTGCGTCGGCCGGTGTCGTAGAGCGCACGGTCGCGACGCTCGGCATAGAACCACAGCGCGGCGAAGACGCCGAGCACGAGCAGGCCGTAGAGCAGCACGGCGAGCGTGAAATCGGGAGCGGCGACGGCGTTCACGCGCGGAGGTTCGCGCAAGGGCGCGGCGACGCCAAGGGGAAAGAAAAACGCGCCGGCTCGGAGGAGCGCGGCGCGTGAAGAGTGGATCGGAGCGGCGGGACCAGCGGTCCCGCCCTAGCTTGCCTTATTCGGCCTTGGGAGCCTCGGGAGCGGCTTCGGTCGCAGCGGCGGCGGGCTTGGCGGCCTTGGCCTTCTTCGACTTCTTGGCGCCCTTGGACTTCTTGTAGCCTTGGTCGTCCGCGGCGACGAACTCGATCAGCGCCATCTCGGCGGAGTCGGAGTTGCGGGCGCCGAGCTTGTAGATGCGGGTGTAGCCGCCGGAGCGTTTCTCGAACTGGGCGACTTTCTCGTTGAAGAGGGTCGTGACCGCACCTTCGTCGCGCACGTCCTTGAGGGCGAGGCGGCGGAGGTGGATGGCGGAGGCGGAGAGCTTGCCGTTCTCCTTCGGGAGGGCGGCGGCCTTCTTGGCCTTCGTGATCACCTTCTCGATGAAGGGGCGCAGGGCCTTGGCCTTCGTGAGGGTGGTCTCGATGCGACCGTGCTTGATGAGCGAGGCGCCCATGTTGGAGAGCATCGCCGCGCGGTGCTCGCGGGTGACGCCGAGGGAGG
>CAYYVB010000290.1:0-4529 GCA_964475035.1 uncultured Opitutaceae bacterium
CGCCCATCGAGGACATCCAATTGCAGGCCGCGGAGGAGCTGCTCGCCGGCGTGCTGGCCGCGCGGGGGAAGTGAGGCCAAGCAATGCAATTCAACCACGAATGGACACGAATTCACACGAATGGGCTTTGTTTCCATCCACAGCCAAGCACGTGTGGTTGCAGATTCAGACGCAGCGATTTTTCTACGCCCTGTGGTTAGCAGGCATGTATTCGTGTTATTTCGTGTCCATTCGTGGTTCCTGATCCGATGATTCTTGCCTTGGAAAGCTCCTGCGACGAGACCGCCGTGGCGGTGTTCGATCCCGTGCGCGGCCTCGCGGGCGAGTGGGTGCACAGCCAGATCGCGCTGCACGAGGCCTATGGCGGCGTGGTGCCCGACCTCGCCAGCCGCGAGCACCTGCAGCATTTCCCGCCGCTGCTGCAACGCGCGCTTGGCGCCGTGCAGCCCGGGCAGGTGACCAGGATCGCGGTCACACAGGGGCCGGGCCTCGCGGCGTGCCTGGCCATGGGGCTGGCCGCGGCCAAGGCGCTCGGCCTCGCGTGGCGCGTGCCGGTCGTGGGCGTCAACCACCTGCGCGCGCACGCCTTCTCGCCCTTCATCCCGCTGCACGCGGCGAACCCGGCGGCCTTCGACGCGGAGCTGGCGAAGCTGCTGCCGCACCTCGGCCTGCTCGTGTCGGGCGGCAACACCGCGCTGTTCACGATCGATGGGGAGCGGCGCATCCGCCTCCTCGCCTCGACGATGGACGACGCCGCGGGCGAGGCGCTCGACAAGGGCGCAAAGCTGCTCGGGCTCGGCTATCCCGGCGGGCCGCTGGTCGAGAAACTCGCGCGCGAAGGCCGCACCGACGCGTTCCAGTTTCCCAAGGCCGTCGCGCAGCGGTCGTCGCTGGAGTTCAGTTTCTCCGGACTGAAGACGAGTTTGCGCTACCAGCTGGAGAAGATGACGCCGGCGGAGATCGAGGCGCGCCGGGCCGACCTTTGCGCGAGCTACCAGGCGGCGGTGATGGACGCGCTCGTGCGCAAGACGAAGCTCGCGCTGGAGCGCGGCTTTGCGGGTAGGGCGAGTCGTCCCGACGAGCCGTCATCCCCTTTTCGTTCTCTTGGACTCTCCGGCGGCGTGGCGAACAACCGGACCTTGCAGGCCGGGCTCGCGGCGGTGGCGCGCGGCGGCAACGTGCCGCTGCTCGTGGCGCAGCCGGCGCACACCGGCGACAACGCCGGCATGATCGCCTTTGCCGCCTGGGCCGAGCGCGAGAGCGGCGGCGTCAGCGAGGACGGTTTCGACCTTGAGATCGCCCCAAGCCTGGCGCTGGCGTTGTAGAGGCCTCTGATTTCTTGATTCCAGAAGAGGGAGTTAGACACAGAGAGCACAGAGGCAAACCGGAGGGCACAGAGGGCTGCCAGACACTCTCAGCATGGGCCGGCTGCAGGGTATCCTCGGTGTAGCTCTGTGCTCAGCTCAGTGTTCTCTGTGACAAAAACAAAGACTTGGATTTCACACCAAGGCAGCAAAGTTCGCAAAGACTTGGAAGCTGATCTTCGCGGCCTTGGCGTTCTTGGTGTAGGAGGGGCTTTAGGCCCCGATTGGTCGCGGGGTAAACCCGCTCCTACAGTGGCAGGCAAGGGGCTCTCAGCGCCAGAGCCACGAGAAGACGGGGTTGGACACAGAGAGCACAGAGGCAAACCGAAGGGCACAGTGGGCGGCCAGATCGGCTACAGGTCTGGCTCGGTGGACTCAGTGCCCAGCTCGGTGTTTTCTGTGACAAAAGACAAAGCCTTGGATTTCACACCAAGGTAGCGAAGAGCGCAAAGGTTCGGAGCCTGAGCCTTCGCGGCCTTTGCGTTCTTGGTGTAGGAGGGGCTTTAGGCCCCGATTGGTCGCGGGGTAAACCCGCTCCTACAGTGGCAGGCAGGGGGCTCTCAGCGCCAGAGCCACCAGAAGACGGCGCCGGTGCCGAGGCCGTAGAGCGCGGCGTCCAGCAGATACTTGGCGGTCGAGATCCACGGGCGTCCCAGCCAGATGGATTCCGGCACGCCGCCGAAGCCGAAGGCGATGAAGGCGATCGTGGCGCCCCACTTGCCCGCGCGCAGGCCCTGCGCGGGGTCCGTTCCGCAGACGCGCATCGCCAGGTAGGCCGCGACCGTCGTGACGACGAGGGTGAAGACAAACCAGATGCCGAGCGACTTGCCCATGCTGACCGCGCCGGGTGCGTTGAGCCGCACGAACCCGACCGGGCCCTCCTGGTATTTCTTCTGCATGGCCTCGGTGCCGAGGTCCTTCATGTCCGTGCAATAGGGCAGCACATACTGGCCGGGCGCGGGCTTGCCGGCGTTGATGGCGGCGCGCACGGCATCCTCGTTGGCGAAGCCCTTGTATTCGGGGGCGTGCCATTTGAAGACCATGTGGATGAGGGAGCTGATGATGAAAACGACCACTGCGCTGAGCAGGATCGGCAGCCAGAGGGAGAGCAGGGCATTCATGGGGTGCGGGGGGTGCCCCGATGATTCACACAAACCACCCGGCGACTAAAGCCGGAAATACCGGCCGACGACCGGGTCTATCGCTTCCCCAGCTTTTGCCGCAGGTAGGGTGCAGTTGGGCTTTGCTTGGTTTTCAACAAACCGGGAAGCGGGCCTTGGTAGAGGATGGTGCCACCGGCGGGGCCGCCGCCGGGGCCGAGCTCGAGGATGTAGTCGGCCTCGGCGAGGAGGTCGAGGTGGTGCTCGATGACGACGACGGTGTGGCCCTGGTCCACGAGGTTGTGGAGGACGCGGATGAGCTTCTCGCAATCGCTGAGGTGGAGGCCGATGGTGGGCTCCTCCAGCAGGTAGAGGTTCTTCGGGGCGAGGCCACGCGAGCGTTCCTGGTAGGTGGCGAGGCCCTTGGTCAGCTCGGTGACGAGCTTGAGGCGCTGGGCTTCGCCGCCGGAGAGCGTGGGGCTGCTCTGGCCGAGCGTGAGGTAGCCGAGGCCGCAGTCGCACATGAGGCGGCAGACCTGGGAGAGCTGCGAGTGGAAGTCGAAGAAGGTGGCGGCCTCCTCGAAGGAGAGGCGGAGCACCTCGCCGATGGTCTTTCCCTTCCACGTGATGTCGGCCAGCTCGGGGCCGTAGCGCGAGCCGCCGCAGGCGTCGCAGGGCAGGTAGGAGTCGGCCATGAAGGCCATCTCGAGCTTGATGCGGCCGGCGCCGGCGCAGGTCTCGCAGCGGCCGCCGGCGGTGTTGAAGGAGAAGCGGCTGGCGGTGTAGCCGCGGAGCTTGGCCTCGGGCAGCGTGGCGAAGAACGCGCGGATGAGGTCGAAGATGCCGAGGTAGGTCGCGGGCGTGGAGCGCGGGGTCTTGCCGATGGGGGACTGGTCGACCTCGATGACGGATTTGAAGCCCTCGGCGCCGGTGAGAGCAGCGAAGGGGATTCTCGATTGTTCGATTTCGAAGCCGGCGAGCTTCACGAACTCCTTGCCGGTGAGCTTGGCCTTGCGCTGCTTGATCGCGCAGGTGACGACCGGGTGCAGCACGTCGCGAAAGAGCGTGGATTTGCCCGCGCCGCTTGGACCGCAGACCATGACGAGGCGACCGTGCGGCAGGCGCAGCGTTTGGCCGCGAAGGTTGCGGTAGCTTATGCCGTCGAGCGTGAGCCACGTCGCATTCGCGACGCGGGATGGTTTGTCACTTGGCACCTCGCGATACGCTCCGCGAAGCGGGTGCGGGATGCCTTTCTCGAGATACAGGCCGGTGAGTGATGAGGAGATTTTTTTGATGTTGGCCGGCGTGTCGTTGGCGAGCACCTCACCGCCGTGGAAGCCCGCGCCGGGGCCGAGATCGATGATGCGGTCGGCGCGTTCCATGAGCACGTCGTCATGCTCGACGACGAGGAGCGTGTTGCCCTTGGCGCGCAGGGCTTGGAGCGTGTCGATCAGGCGGTCGTTGTCGCGCGCGTGGAGGCCAATGGACGGCTCGTCGAGGACGTAGAGCACGCCGGTGAGATTGGAGCCGAGCTGTGCGGCGAGGCGGATGCGCTGGGCTTCGCCACCGGAGAGCGTTTCCGTGGGGCGGTCGAGCGCGAGGTAATCGAGGCCGACGTGCGCGAGGAAGCGCAGGCGCTCCTCGATCTGCGGGAGGATGTCCTGCGTGATGAGCTTGCCACGGCGGTCGAGATCGAGGTGCCGAAGCTTGGCGAGCAGATCGTCCGGCGTCAGGCGCAGAAGCGCGGGCAAGGAGATGGATTCGGCGCGCTTGAGCGGTAATTTCACGGCGCGCGCGACGCGGCTCAAGCGTTCGCCAGCGCAGGACGGGCAGGTTTTGCCGTCGCTGGCTGGATCGTCCGGATCGAAATGCCGCAGCACGTCGGAGACTTCGTCCGACATCTCCGCATCCTCGTCGGGCTTGAGCATCCAATCGTAGATGCGGCCGTGTCCGCGGCAGGTGGGGCACCAACCCTTGGGGGAGTTGAAGGAGAAATGCTTCGGGTCCAGCTCGGGGAAGGACTCGCCGGTGATGATGTCGGTGCGCGTGGTGGAGAACCAGCTGA
>CAYYVB010000291.1:0-1789 GCA_964475035.1 uncultured Opitutaceae bacterium
TCGATGGTGTGGTGCTCGTCGATGTGGAGGTCGCCGGCGCAGGTGATCGTCAGCGCGATGCCGGCGTTGCGCGCGATCTGCTCCAGCATGTGGTCGAAGAACCCGAGCCCGGTGCGGATCGCGATCGGGCCGGGGGCGTCGAGGTCGACGGACACGTCGATCTTCGTCTCCTTGGTCTCGCGGCGCACGGCGGCGCGGCGCGGGGCGTCGAGGAGTTGACGCGCGAGCTCGGACCACGGGTTGGTCCGCCGGTCGTAACGCAGGCCGCGCACGCCAAGGGCGGCGGCGAGCTGCAGGTCGGTGTCGCGGTCGCCGATGACGGCGGAGGCCGCGCGGTCCCACGTCGTGTCGCGCAGGTAATCGAGCACGAGGCCGAGCTTGGGTTTGCGGCAGTCGCAGCGGTCGGCCGCGGTGTGCGGGCAGACGCGCACCGCCTCGAAGCGGATGCCCTGCGACTCCAGCACGCGCAGCAGCAGGTCCTGCAAGGGGCGGAACTCGTTCTCGCGGAAACTCGGCGTGCCGAGGCCGTCTTGGTTCGTGACCATGACGAAGGTCCACCCCGCCTCCGCGAGCCGGCGCAGCGCGGGGATGACCTCGGGTTCGAGCGCGAATTTGTCGAGCCGGTCGATCTGCTGGTCGACGGGTTCGGCGATCAACGTGCCGTCGCGGTCGAGAAAAAGGATTTTTTTCATGGGGCGGGCAATGGGGGAAAGTCGGGGCGGAAGGGAGGTCCGGTCTGCGACCGGACTTGGCGAGTCGAAGACTGGCCCTACGTGCCAAGCACCTCCAACACGAGTGCGTTTTCCTCGGCGGTGCCGACGGTGATGCGGACGGTGTTCGGGACGTCCTTGCTGCGGTCGCGGAGAACCAGGCCGACGGCGCGGGCGCGGGCCATGACCTGCGCGGCGTCGGCGACTTCGACGAGGAGGAAGTTGGCGTCGCTCGGCCAGACACGGCGCACGGCCGGCAGACGCGCCAGCGCGGCGGCGAGTTCGCGGCGGGCCGCGACCAGCGTGGTGACGGATGCGCGCGCGGCGGCGATGCCGTCGGCCGTCAACGCCGTAAGCGCAGCCTGCACGACAGGCGTGGGGAGCGGATACGGCGCGAGGATCTTCTGCAGCACGGCGATCAACTCCGGCGCCGCGAGCGTCACACCCACGCGCGCACCGGCGAGGCCGAAGGCTTTCGACAGCGTGCGCAGGACGACGAGGTTGGGGCGCGAGGAAATTTCGGCGGCGAAACTCGGTTCGACGGAGAATTCGGCGTAGGCCTCGTCCACGACGACGACGGCGCGACCGGCGAGCCCATCCACGACGCGCAGGACGGCGGCGCGGTCGAGCGCGCTTCCGGTCGGGTTGTTGGGCGAGCAAAGGAATACGAGCTTCACCGACGGATCGATCGCGGCGAGCACGGCGTCGGCGTCGAGCGCGAAGTCCCGCTCGCGCACGAGCGGCGCGGGCTTGATCGCGGCGCCTTGGATGCCGGCGGCGACGGCATACATGCCGTAGGTCGGCGGGGTGATGACGATCGCGTCGCGCCCGGCACGACAGAAGGCGCGCAGGAGCAGATCGATGCCCTCGTCGGAACCGCGTGTGACGAGCAGGTGAGCGGGCGTGACGCCGTAGAGCGACGCGAGACGCGCGATGAGCTCGGGCGGCTGTGGATCGGGGTAGCGGTTGAGCAGCGGCGCGCCGGCGTGCGGCGTCAGCGGCGATTCGTTGGCATCGAGCCAGATTCGGCCGCCGGAGGATTCCTTGCGCGCGGACGAGTAGGGGGCGAGCGCGAGGAT
>CAYYVB010000291.1:1889-4514 GCA_964475035.1 uncultured Opitutaceae bacterium
TTTTTGGAGGCGCACGGTGACGGCGCGTTCGTGGGCGGTGAGGTTTTCGGCGCGGGCGAGGCGTTCGACCACGGGGCCGAGGCGGCGCAGGCCGCGCGGCGTGGCTTCCTGCACGGTCATGGTGCGCGAGAAGTCGGCGAGACCGAGACCGCTGTAGGCGCGCGCCCAGCCGTAGGTGGGGAGGACGTGATTCGTGCCGCTGGCGTAGTCGCCGAGCGATTCCGGCGTCCACGGGCCGAGAAAAACGGAGCCGGCCGTGGTGAGGTCGCGCAGCATCGGGCGCGGCTCGCGCACCTGCAGGATCAGGTGCTCCGGCGCATAGCGGTTGGCGATTTCGACAGCCTCGGCGCGCGAGGCGGCGAGGAACACGCGGCTTTGCTCCAGCGCGCGGAGGGCGATTGCGCCGCGTGGGAGTCGGGCGAGTTGGCGGTCGAGCTCGCGTTGCACCTGCGCCGCGAAGCGCGCGGCGAAAGCCACGAGCACGACCTGCGAGTCGGGGCCGTGCTCGGCCTGCGAGAGCAGGTCCGCGGCGACGAAGGCCGGGTCGGCCGAGGCGTCGGCGATGACCATGACCTCCGACGGTCCGGCGGGTAGGTCGATGGCGGCGCCGGCGGGATCGCGGGCGACCAACTGCTTCGCCTCGGTGACGAAGGCGTTGCCCGGGCCGAAGAGCTTGTCGCATTTCGGGATCGTGGCGGTGCCGTAGGCGAGGGCGGCGATGGCCTGGGCGCCGCCGACCTGGAAGACGTCGGTGATGCCGCAGAGCCGCGCGGCGCAGAGGATCCACGGGCTCACGCGGCCGTCGCGGCCCGGCGGCGTGCAGAGTGCGCGCACGGGATTGCCTGCGAGCTGCGAGGGCACGCCGAGCATCAGCGCGGTGGAGAACAACGGCGCGCTGCCACCGGGCACGTAGAGGCCGACCCGCTCGATGGGGCGGGAGATTTTTTCGCAGACGAGCCCGGGCATCGTCTCGACGCGAACACGGGACGCGCGTTGGGCGGCGTGGAAGCGGCGGAGGTTGCGATACGCGGTGCGCAACGCGGCGCGGTCGGCGGCGGCGAGCGCTTTTTCCGCGGCGGCGAACTCGGCTTCGCTCACGCGCAGCGCGGTGAGGCGCACGCCGTCGAAGCCCGCGGTCAGGCGGCGGAGCGCGGCATCGCCGTCGCGGCGCACCTCGGCGACGAGGCGGGCGACGGTGCGCGCGAGCTGCGGGCGTGCGGCCTGCGCGGGCCGGGCCAACGCGGCGGCGCGGCGGGCGGGCGGGAGTTTTTTCCAAGCGAGGGGAGTCATGGGCGTCGGGTCATCGCGCGGGGGAATGGATCCGGGGAGATCCACCACGGCAGCGGAGGGGTATCACAACATCATCTTCTCGATCGGCAGCACGAGGATGCTGCTCGCACCGGCGCGCTTGAGGGACTCCATCGTCTCCCAGAAGACGGCTTCCTGGCAGACGGCGTGGAGGGCGACCTTGGTGTCGTCGCCGGCGAGCGGGAGGAGCGTGGGATTCTCCGCGCCGGGGAGGAGGCGCTTGATCTCGGGCAACGCGGCCTTCGGGGCGTGGAGCATGATGTATTTCGCCTCGGCGGCGAGCTGCACGCCGTCGATGCGTCGGAGAAGGAGGTCGAGGGCGTGGCGCTTGACGGGATCGAGGTCGCGGTCGCAGCGGATGAGCGTGGCCTTCGACTTGAAGATCGTCTCGACGGCGCGGAGGCGGTTGGCCTCGAGCGTCGAGCCGGTGGCGACGAGGTCGCAGATGGCGTCGGCGAGGCCGAGGCGCGGGGCGATCTCGACGGAGCCGGTGAGGGTGACGACGTCGGCCTTGAGCCCCTTTTCCTGGAAGAAGCGTTTCGTCAGGCGCGGGTAGGACGTGGCGATGCGGAGGCCGGCGAGATCGGCGAGCGTGGTGAACGGGCGTTCCTCCGGCACGGCCAGGGCGAGGCGGCAGCCGCCGAAATCGAGGCGGCGCTCGACGACGTAGGGGTTGGTCTCGCCGTCGGCGGCGCGGTCGAGCGCGGTCTCCTCGAGGACGTTTTCGCCGACGATGCCGAGGTCGCACACGCCGTCCATGACGAGCTGCGGGATGTCGTCGTCGCGGACGAAGAGGAGGTCGACGGGGAAGTTCTCCGCGTGGAGGAGGAGCTTTTCCTTGGGGGCCTTGACCTTGATGCCGCAGCGGTTGAGCAGGTCGAGGGAGTCGACGGAGAGGCGGCCGCTCTTCTGGAGGGCGAGGCGGAGGCGGTCCTTGGGCGGGGGAGTGGCAGGAGGCATGAAGGTGGAGCGGTGGGACGGAGGAGAGGGTCGGCGGGGAAAAACGAAAAACCCCGGTGGGCGGATGCCGACCGGGGTTCAGAAAAGGGGTTTCATCACCACGAGAAGGCATCGGCCTTCCCGGGTGGGAAGGCTAGGAGCGGTGGTGATGGTGATGGCCGAGGGTCATCGGGTGATCGTGCGGGAGAGGAGAATCAGGTTCGGCGCCGGTGCAAGCCGCTTTCCGCCTTTTGACACAGACGGCCCGGGCTCAGGGCAGCTTGGCCTGGATGAGCTTCGAGGCGGCGCCGAAGTCGATGAGCGCGGCCTCGGGGCGCTGCTTCAGCGCGCCGATGACCTTGCCCATCTCCTTCTTCG
>CAYYVB010000292.1:0-4461 GCA_964475035.1 uncultured Opitutaceae bacterium
CAGCCGATGCGCGACATTCTCTTCGACGAGAAGATCGCCGGCTCCTTCCACTTCACGCCCGGCCAGGCCTATGAGAAGGGCGGCAACGGCAACAAGTCCGCGGTCCACTGGGACATGGTCTGCATCCAGCGCCCGGAATATGGCGGCGGCGAGATCTGGTTCGACGGCAAGCTCATCCGCAAGGACGGCCTCTTCGTCCCGAAGGCGCTGCAGAAACTCAACCCGGATCAATTGCTTAAAGTGAAATGAAACGGGTAGGGCGGTGACTCCGTCACCGCCGCGGCGCGGACGGAGTCCGCGCCCTGCCACCCCTCCGCGATGCCGCCCGATTCCTCGCTCGCCGCATTCATACAGTCGCTCCCGAAGACGGAGACGCACCTGCATGTCGAGGGTGCGCTGCCCTACGAACTGCTCCACGCGTGGGATCCGCGGCGGTGGCCGGCGTCGCCGGCGTTTCGTGAGCGTGGTTATCGCTATGCGACTTTTCCGGATTTCGAGCAGCAGCTTCTCAACAACGCCGTGCCGTGGTTTACCAGTGCCGAGCGCTATCACGAGTCGGCGAAGGTGATGTTCGCGCGCCTCGCGGCGCAGAACGTCCGCTACGTGGAAACGAGTTTCCACCTGCCGATGATCGAATTCGTGAAAATCCCCGGACCGGAGATCATCTCCGCCATCCGCAGCGCCGCCCCGCGCGGGATTGAGGTGCGCGTGTTCACCGGCATGCCGCGCGACATCTTTGGCGGTCCGATGCAGCATCTTGTCGATCAAGTCTTCGACTGGGACGATATCGCCGGCGTCGACCTCCACGGCTACGAGCCGATCCCGACCGACCCGCGCACGCCTGACTACTGGACGCGTTTCCGCGAGGCCGGCCTCGTGACGAAGTGCCATGCCGGCGAGTTCGACGGCCCCGCACGCGTGCGCGAGGCGGTGGAGTTTCTGGGCGTCACCCGGATCCAGCACGGCGTCCGCGCGGCTGAGGATCCGGCCGTGCTTAAACTTTGCGCCTTGCGCGGCGTGACCTTCGACGTGTGTCCGATCAGCAATGTCGGCCTGCGCGTCGTGCCGTCGCTGGCCGAACACCCGCTGCGCAAGCTTCTGGCTGCTGGCATCCGCTGCACGCTCAGCACAGACGACCCGCTCTGCTTCGCCAATTCGCTCAATGAGGAATACCTCGCCGTCGCGCACGGACTGGGTTTTTCACGCCGCGAACTGGCTCAACTTGCCCGCAATGGCTTCGAGGTCGCCGACCTGGCACCCGAGCAGAAGCGTCCGATCCTCGCCGAGCTGGACGCCCTCATCGCCGGCTAAGCGCGCAAGCCGCTAATCCCTTAGCAGCCGTCGTTAGACGGCTGGAGTGATCAGCGCAACGGGCTCCCTTTGACGAGCCACAGCCGACTTACGTCGGCTGCTACGAGTGAGGAATGGCGGCATCCCTTGTAGGTTCCGCGCTTCGATGTCCCCGTGACACTCGAAGTTGCGCGCAAGCGCGCAACCTACGGGGCAGCGCTCTGCGCTCGATGCCTGCTTGCACGGATTGGCCGGCGCACCCACCTTACGGGGCTTGGACCTCACCACTTACACCGTCCCCGAAGGCGCGCGGCGCGAACGCGCGGACAAGGTTCTGGCAGCGGCGTTTCCCGAACACAGCCGCGCAGCCATCCAGCGGGCGATCGAGGCGGGATTGGTCAAGGTTGACGGACGCGTCGTTACGCAGAGCGATGATGTGCGCTCCGGGCAGACGATCGAGTTCTCGCTGCCGGCCACGAAGCCCGCCGAACTGCGCGCCGTGGACATCCCCCTCGAAGTCGTTTTCGAGGACAAGCACCTCATCGTCGTCAACAAGGCGCCGGGCATGGTCGTGCATCCGGGCGTTGGCACGGGCGAGGACACGCTCGTCCACGCGCTGCTCGCGCATTGCGCCGGGGAGTTGAGCGGCATCGGCGGCGTCGAGCGCCCCGGCATCGTGCATCGCATCGACAAGGAGACGACCGGCTTGCTCGTCGTGGCGAAGAACGACGCCGCGCACCGCGCGCTGTCCGACCAGTTCGCCGAGCGCACACTGACGAAGGAATATGTCGCGCTCATCAGCGGCGTGCCGCAACTGCTGAGTGGCACGATTGACCGCTCGATCGCGCGGCATCCGGTGCACCGTCATCGCATGACGACGGGCGAGGGTGGCAAGCCGGCGCGCACGGATTGGGTGTTGCTGGAAAAATTCGGCGAGCGCGCGGCCTTGGTGCGTTGTCGGATTCACACCGGCCGCACCCATCAGATCCGCGTTCACTTGAAGTCGATCGGGCACCCGTTGCTCGGCGACAAGATCTATGGCTGGCGCGAGAGCTCCTCGATGCCGACGCCGCCGCGCGTGATGCTGCACGCCGAGCACCTGGTGCTCGCGCATCCCGTCACGGGCAAACCGATGGATCTCCGCGCCGCGTTGCCGCGTGATTTCGAGGACCTGATGAGCCAGCTCCGGAAGCTCTAGCGGCGTAGCGCAGGCGTCCCGCCTGCTTTAGCCGAGATGCAGGCGGGACGCCTGCGCTACTCGAGCAGCTGCGCGGCGAGGCCGTAGCGCAGGTTGTAGAACGAGTGGTGGAACTCCTCGAGGCCACCGGTCTCCGCAACGGCGAGGATGGTGGCGAGGGCGGTCGGGAACACGTCGGCGCGCCCCGCCGGCAAGCCGGGCACTTGGCGACGTTCGGCCAAGGTCAGCGGTGCGAGCTGGGCGAGCAACTCGCGCACTTGGTCACGCGTCACCCGCGGCGCGGTCTGCTCGGTCTTGAGGCCGATCCGCGCGCCGAGGATGGACCGCACGGTCGCGACCGTGCCGCCCGTGCCGACGGCGGTGGGCAGTGGAAGATTGAAGCGAAATCCATCCGCGGCCAACGCGCCGCGGACGTGTTCGGCGATGCGATCCAACGCGGCGGACGACAGCGCGGCGGCGGGGTCGAGGACGAACTTTTCCGTCAGGCGCACGCAGCCGAGCTGCAAGCTGCGCGCCTGCTCGATCCGCCGGTTGCGAAAGGCGAGACATTCCAGGCTGCCGCCGCCGAGGTCGAAGACGTAGAAATCCTGCAAGGCACGCAGCGCCGGATCGGCGGCGAGGCCGGTGCCGATGCCGTTGGCTTCCTCTTCGCCGGTGAGGATGCGGATGGCGTAACCGGTGGCGTCGAGCACGCGCGCTCGAAAATCCGCGCCATTGGCGGCGTCGCGCACGGCGCTGGTGGCGACGAGTTCGATCTTCTGCGGCGAAAACGGCGCAGCGGCGGCGAGCAGGTCGCGCACGGCGGCGACTCCGCGCGCCATGCCCTCCTCGCCGAGCCGCGGCGTCGCCGAACTGATGCCGGCGCTGATGCGCGCATCGAGCGACCGGGTGAAGACCGGTTCAACTCCGCCATCGGCGCCGCGCGTGGCGACCAGCACCTTGATCGAGTTGCTGCCGATATCGACGACGGCGACGGTGGGGGCGCTCACGGCGTGAAGTCCTTCGGCGCGATCAACACGACGAATTCGCCCTTCAGGCTCATCTTCCCGAGGCGCGCCTGAACATCGGCGGCGAGGCCGACGAGGAAGGTTTCGTGCAGCTTCGTCACTTCCTTCGCGATGCAGACGACGCGGTCCGGACCGAGCACGGTCACGATCTCGTCGGCGAACTTGTCGATCCGGTGGCAGCTTTCGTAGAGCGCGAGCGTGTAGTCGAAGTCGCGGTATTTCTGGAGGAAAGTGATGCGCGCGGCGGACTTGGCGGGCAGGAAGCCGGCGAAGAGAAAACCGTTGGTCGGCAAGCCGGCGGCGCTGAGCACGGCGACAAGCGCGCTCGGGCCCGGCACGGGGACGACGGGGAGCTGGCGGCGTCGGCAGGCGCGGACGAGCCGGAAACCCGGGTCGCTCAAGCAGGGCGTGCCGGCGTCGCTCACGACGGCGATGGCTTTGCCTTGGGCAAGCAAGTCGGCGAGGCGCTCGGCGGCCTCGGTCTCGTTGTGCTCGTGGTAGGGGACGAGATCCTTGTGCAGGCCGCCGCGGTGGAGCATCGCGCCGGTCGTGCGGGTATCCTCGCAGGCGATGAGGTCGACGGCGCCTAGGATGGCTCGGGCCCGGTCCGTGAGATCGGCGAGGTTGCCGATCGGCGTGGCCACGACGTAGAGGTGGCCGGGTTGCGGTGTCAGCGAGGTGTTCTCGGCAGGCGCAGTCATGGCGCGGGCCGCAGGTTCAAGGTGCGCAGGCGCGCTCAGTTGCCCATGCCCGGGATGCGGCCTTCCCAGTCAGCGGGACGGCTCCACGGGATGGAGGAATCCTGCTGGGCGGAGGTGCAGGCGGAGAGCCCGACGAGGGCGAGGGTGGCCAGGGCGAGGGCGAAGATGACTTTGCGGCGGGAGGGCATGTTCTAATTGGCTAATACGGCAATATCGCCCGCCTGCAACTGTCCTTTCGAAGCGCCGGGCAGGAGCTGGACGATGG
>CAYYVB010000293.1:0-4454 GCA_964475035.1 uncultured Opitutaceae bacterium
ATCCGGCCCGGCCAGTGTGTGCAGCACGGCGACACCCGCCGTGCTGGCGAGGAGCAGGAAGAAGCCGGAGGACCCAAGCGAAGAGGAAGTGAGTTCGGCGAGCATGGCGGGGAATTCCTTGGTTGAGCAGCGTGGCAAACCGTAGGGGCGCAGTCTTGCTGCGCCCGCGAACTACTGTGCGCTCCCGTCCGCCGCCAACCGCGCCGCGTGCGCATACATGGCGTGGACGACTTCCGGGATCGCGGCCGCGACGGAGGGCGAAAGCTCCGTGCACATCGGCACGAGCGTCTCGACGGAAATGGTGTAGAGGTGGATGGACGGCATCTCGCCGAGCAGTGCGGCGGCGGCGAAGAGATCCTTCACGCCGAAGTCGTGCGCCCCGAGGCCGCGCGGGAGATCGGCGACGCGCTTCGGTTCCAGCAACGTGACGGTGCCGGCGGGTTTGCCGTCGAGCGTGGCGTCGACCATCACGATGTCGCGCACGCCGTCGAACTCGAGCAGCAGGTTGATGCCGCCGGTGCCGCCGTCGAGCACGCGCACGCCGAAGAGCGGCGGTTGCGCCTCGAGCTGGTGGACGACGTGGATGCCCACGCCTTCGTCGCCCATCAGCCAGTTGCCGACGCCGAGCAGCAGCACACGCGCGGGCGGTTGCGGGGCGAGGGTCGCGACGGGCGCGGCGCCGCCGGCGAGGTCGGTGGTTTCAGTCGGGGAGATCATGCGTGGAGGAGGAAACGGGGCGGCCGGCGCGAAGGCCGGCCGCCGGGGGAGACTAGAGCACGGGCGGCGCCTTGCCGGCGGGCCGCTTGCGCGTGAGGGCGGAGAAACCCGTCGCCGGGTCGGACTCGACCTGCGATTTCTCCATGAACTTCCAGCCGCCGATGATCGACGACATGACGCCGTGTCCTTCCACGTAGTCGTGATAGAACACGAGATACACGTGGATGAAGGTGAAGATGGCGAAGAGCCACGTCACCGCGTAGTGGAAGAGCCGCAGGTTCTGCTCGCTGCCGAAGAGCGGGACGATCCACGACCAGAGCTGGGGGAACCAGCTCTCGCTCGTCGGCGCGTAGAGCGCGAAGCCCGACGCGATCTGGAAGAGCGAGAGCAGGAACGTGCCGGCGTAGGTGAAATACGCGATCGAGTTGTGTCCGAGGGCGTGCACCGGCCGGTGGTTCATCTGAAGGATGTCCACCTTGATCACCTGCACGGCCTGCTGCAGCTGGGCTTTCGTCAGCGGGAAGAAATTCCGCCAGTGGGCGTATTTGTTCCCGACGATCGACCAGTAGAGCCGGAACGCGAAATTGCCCACGAAGATGTAGGCGGTGAGGAAGTGGATGAACCGGTTCACGCCGAACCAGTAGCTGAACGACGCCTCGTCGGCGTTCATGAACGCCAGCGGATGCGCGATCAGGTAACCGGTGACGCCGAGGACGAGGATGCAGAGCGCGTTGATCCAGTGGAACCAGCGCACGGGCTGCTGCCAGACGTAGACCCGTTGGTAGTCGTGCGAGGCTTGCATGATGGCCTCCGGGGTTACTTCACGATCAATTCGTGGCGGGCGATCTCCTTGCTGTCCTCGTAGAGGTGGACGGCGCAGGCGAGGCACGGGTCGAACGAATGGATCGTGCGGATGATCTCGAGCGGCTGTTGCGGATCGTGCACGGGCGTGCCGATGAGCGAAGCCTCGTAGGCGGAGCGCTGGCCCTTGCCGTCGCGCGGCGAGGCGTTCCAGGTGCTCGGAACCACCAGCTGGTAGTTCGCGATCTTCTGATCCTTGATGACGATCCAGTGCGCGAGCGCGCCGCGGGGCGCCTCGGAGCAACCGACGCCGCGCGCCTCCTGCGGCCAGGTGGCGGGTTCCCACTTGTCCTTGGTGAACGTGCGGGTGTCGCCGGCCTTGATGTTCGCGAGGAGCGTGTTGAAGAACTCCAGGCCCCACTTCGCCGCGAGCGTCGACTCGATGGCGCGGGCCGCGGTGCGGCCGAGCGTCGAGAAGAGCACGGAGGCGGGCGCGTTGAGCGCGCCGAGCGTGTCGGTGACGACGCCCTTGATGTCGGCGTTGCCGGCGGCGTAGCCGACGAGCATGCGCGCCAGCGGGCCGACTTCCATGGCGTGGCCCTTCCAGCGCGGCGTCTTCAGCCACGAATACTTCGCGTCGACGTCGAGGTGATCATACGGGGGCTTCGGGCCGGAATACTTCAGGTTCGTCTCGCCCTTCCACGGATGGCGGCCGCCGGTGGCGGAGCCGTCCTCGTATTGATACCATGACTTGTCGATGAACTCCTGGACGCCCGTGTCGTCCTTCGGGTCGACCGGGTGAACCTCGTTGAGGTTGCGGCCGAGAATGGCGCCGCGCGGGAATTTGAAGCTGCCCACGTCGCTGAAGCCGTTGGTCGGCAGGTCGCCGTAGCAGAGATAATTCTCGAGGCCGCCGCCGATGCCGGCCCAGTCGAGGTAGAACGGCGCGACCGCGAGCACGTCGGGGATGTAGACTTGCTCGATGAATTCCTTCGCGCGCTGGAGCGTCTGGCCGACGAAGGCGAGGCGCTCGGCGTTGATGGCGTTGGCCTCGTCGATGTTGATCGAGCAGGGCGCGCCGCCGACGAGGTAGTTCGGGTGCGGGTTCTTGCCGCCGAAGATCGTGTGGATCTTCACGATCTCCTTCTGCCACTCGAGGGCCTCGAGGTAGTGCGCGACCGCCATGAGGTTGGCCTCGGGCGGGAGCTTGAAGGCCGGATGGCCCCAGTAGCCGTTGGCGAAGATGCCGAGCTGGCCGCTCTCGACGAATTTCGTCAGGCGCTTCTGGAGCTCGCTGAAATAGTTCGGCGAGCTCTTCGGATACTTCGACAGCTTCTGCGCGAGCGCGGAGGTGGCGACGGGATCGGCCTTCAACGCGGAGACGACGTCGACCCAATCCAGCGCATGCAGGTGGTAGAAATGCACCACGTGGTCATGCATGTATTGGGTGCAGAACATGATGTTGCGGATCAGTTCGGCGTTGGCGGGGATCTTGATGTCGAGGGCGTCCTCGACCGAGCGGACGGAGGCGAGCGCGTGCACGGTGGTGCACACGCCGCAGACGCGCTCGGTGAAGGCCCAGGCGTCGCGGGGATCGCGGCCCTTGAGGATGATCTCGAGGCCGCGGACCATCGTGCCGGCGGACCAGGCATCGACGATCTTGCCGTCTTTGACTTCGGCCTCGATGCGGAGGTGGCCTTCGATGCGGGTGACAGGGTCGACTACAATGCGATTGCTCATGATGGGGCTTCTCCGGGCTTAGTGTTTCGTGGATTTCTCGGCCTGTTCGGCGTTCTCGCCGGGGTGTTCGCCGATTTCGTCGCGCTTGCGGATGTTGGTCAGGAGCGCATGCGCGCCCGCGCCGACTGCCGCGGCGCCGAGCGCCGCGAGGCCGATCTGGTCGGCCGTGCTCTCGATGCCGAAACCCGGGAAGTTGGGCATGCGTTGGTAGAAGGGACCGTTGTCCCAGAAGTTCGCCTCGGAACAGCCGATGCACGGATGACCCGATTGGATGGGGAAGCTGACGCCGCCGTTCCAGCGGATCGTGCCGCAGGCGTTGTAAGTCGAGGGGCCGCGGCAGCCGACCTTGTAGAGGCAGTAACCCTTGCGCGCGTTCTCGTCGTCGAAGGATTCGACGAAGAGGCCGGCGTCGTAGTTCGGGCGGCGGTAGCACGTGTCGTGCACACGGCGCGAGTAGAACGCCTTCGGGCGGCCGAGGTTGTCGAGCTGCGGGATGCGGTCGAAGGTCAGCAGGTGCACGAGCACACCGGCCATGACTTCCGCGATGGGCGGGCAGCCCTGGACGTTGACGATGGGTTTGCCGCCGATGACCTTGTGGATCGGCTGGGCGGAGGTGGGATTGGGCTTCGCGGCCTGCACACAGCCTGAGCACGCGCAGTTGCCCCACGCGACGACGGCCTTCGCGTCCTTGGCCACTTCCTCGGCGATCTGGAGCGCGGTCTTGCCGCCGATGCAGCAATACACGCCGTCCTCCGCCGTCGGCACGGAACCCTCGATGCAGAGGAGATACTCGCCCTTGTATTTCGTGATCGTGTCGTGGAGCGATTTCTCCGCCTGGTGGCCCGAGGCCGCCATCAGCGTCTCGGTGTAGTCGAGCGAGACCTTGTCGAGGAGGATGTCCGCCACGATCGGATGCGAGCTGCGGATGAACGACTCGCTGCAGCACGTGCACTCCTGGAAATGCAGCCAGACAACGGGGATGCGCTTCTTGGTCTCGAGCGCGTGCGTCATCTGCGCGACGCCGGTCTGTTCCAAGCCGATGCAGGCGCCCATCCAGGCGCAGAACTGCAGGAAGTCACGACGGCTCACGCCGCGCGCCAACATGTGTTCGTAGATGGATTCGTCTTTTTTAGCCGAGGGTGCGGGGTCGATTTCCTTGAGCATATGCGATGGGCGGGCCGCTCGGCGTGGACGGG
>CAYYVB010000294.1:0-3016 GCA_964475035.1 uncultured Opitutaceae bacterium
CATCATGAGGAGCCGAGCGATTCCGAAGCGGAAATTCTACGATCTTGCGATAGTCGCCGGTTGTGGCGTCATACTTCAACACAGTTGCGAGAGCTCCACTGCTCTCGCTTTCCCGAAAATTCGGAGCAATGCGCAGAAGCGCAGATCCATCGGGTGAGGCCACAATCTTGAGGGATGGTGGTGCCCACGAGTCGCCCAGACTGCAGGTAGCGGTAGAAAAGAACAACAGGACGGCGAAGAATGCTTTCATTTACCCAACTGAATTCACACGAACGCACAGCGTTCACGGCGCGGCGCTGGTCATGCCGCGGCGGGTGGGTTCGACTTTGCGGAGTGGGGTGAGCGTGCCGTCGACGTCGCTCTCGGCGATGGCGTAGGCTTCGCGCTGGCTGTGGCCGCGCCGCATATACTCGGTCGCGCGGGCGCCGATCTCGGCATCGCGCGCGGCGGCGGTGTTAGCTTCAGAGGGAGTGGAAACACGGGCGGTCTGGGTCGACGCGCAGCCGGTGAGGAGGACGAGGAGGGCGATAGCCGTCAGGAGTTTCATGACGCAGTCAGGATCGGAGGTGGTGCAGCGAACGACCTCGCTGCTTGGCTGGCCCGTGACGGGAGAGAAAAGCCGCGGGAGGGAAAAGGGCAAGCCTGCGGAAGACGCGATTCCCTCGTCGCGCGCAAGCGCGCAACCTAGAGGTCTCCACGTGGGGATCGAGTCGGGTGTGAAGCCCGACCTGCTGAGGATTGGCCACGAAAAGGCGCAAAGAGTCGCAAACGGTTTCAGCTCTCCACTGCGCCTAGAGGCGCGCGGGACACATGCACGCAGCGTTTGGGTTTTTGTGCCTGTTTGTGGCCACTCTCTGGGGCCCGTGAGTCGATCCGCTGAGTAGCTGTTAAACGCGGAGGGCGCAGAGTGTGCCGAGGGGGTCGGCGCTGCGGTCTTCGCGGTCAGTGGGCCAGAAGGCTCCAGAGCAAGCGGGCGAGGCTGCCGCCGACGAGGAGCGCGTCGATTGTAACGGTCAGGATAGTCGCCACCGAGGAGCTCTTTGCCATGGTAGAGCGCTAGAATCTGGTCGGAGGCGAGGGCGAGTTGCGTCGTGGGATAGCGCAGTGTGCGTGCCCGGATTAGAGCGGCTGTCGCAGCCAGTATTCCCTGGTCACAAAAAATAGCAATTAGTAGAAATAAATATTGCGGCGGTCTTGGAATGAAAACTCAATCAAAGCGTTACGGGCCGCCTAACAAATCTATGACCCGTATAGTAGTTAAAATTGCGCTGCTCTTTATTATCACGACGTCGCTGGCGGCGGAGAAAAAATCCAGCTTCAAATCTGATCAAGCCTTTCAGCGGGCTGCCGAAATATCAGTGGAGGTGTTCTTCCAGAAAGCTGAATTTCTAAACCCAAAGCTCTCGCGGGACGGAAAATTCGTAGCCTTCCTCGCTCGTGCGGGCGAGATGCTGAACCTCTTCGTATTGGATCTAGAAGCCAGGAGAGTGCAGCAGCTGTCCAATTTCGATCAGTATGATGTCGGCAATTTCGCGTGGGTGGGCGAGAGACGACTGGTTTTCGGTATCAGCGAAGAGTCATACGGAGTAGGCGGAGCCTATGCCATAGATGCGGACGGTAAGCGTTTCCGGACCCTCTCAGATAATCTCCAGACCCAGCGCAATGCGAACAAGGGATCGCTGCAATGGGGATTCTTGGAGATTCAGGCGCTGGCAGCGGAACCTTCGGACCATGTGTTGATGGAAATTTACGACACCAACAAAAATCTCGGTGAACCTGACGTGTTTCGGGTCAATACAATCACAGGCAAACGATCACTCGTTTTCGATAATCCTGGAGATCTCTACGGGTGGCTGCCTGATCACACGGGTCAGGTGAGAATCGCATTACGTCTCAAGGGTTATCGGCAGATTGTCCTGCACCGAGAAAAGGATTTCGAACCTTGGGAACAATTGGCGGAGTTTGACGTGCGGGACGGCGAGTATAATCCCGTCGCGTTCACTCATGACGGACAAGGCTTGTGGGTTCTCCGCGCGGATGGCACCGATACCTATGGATTGGCTAAGTATGACCTGAAAACTCGAACGTTCAGTCCATCTGTTTTCAGTGACGAAAAATATGATGTCGCCGACCTGACTAGCCTGAGGTGGACCAGAAATATCGTCGGTGCGAGCGTGGTCCGGGAGCGCTACACGGAAAAATGGCTCTCAACCGAACTGGACGAATTGATCGGCCGGGTCAGGAAGACTTTCCCGGGTCACATCTGCTGGGTGCAAAGCGCTTCGGCGGACATGAAGATAGTTATCATCGGCATCGAAAGCGCTCAGGATCCAGGACGATATTTCATTTACGAGCACTCAAAAGGAACCCTGGAGATGCTTGGCGTGGTGCGCCCGGAAATCATACCTGAGCTAATGGCGCAGATGACTCCATTCCGCTTTAACTCGCGGGACGGCTTGGAGATCGAGGGTTATGTCGTTCGCCCTCCCCAATCCGATGGCCGCCGCCTCCCCATGATTGTGAATCCTCATGGTGGTCCGTGGGCCCGCGATGTTTGGGGGTGGGACACGGAAGCTCAATTCCTCGCCAGCCGGGGCTATGCGGTCCTCAAAGTGAATTTTCGCGGTTCCACCGGTTACGGGAGAAAATTCTTCACCGCCGGCATACGTCAATGGGGACTAAAGATGCAGGATGACATTACCGATGCGGTGAACTGGGCGATCGAAAAAGGCATCGCCGATCCTGACCGCATCGCGATTTATGGCGCGAGTTATGGCGGCTACGCCGCGATGGCTGGACTCGTGTTCACGCCTGAACTTTATCGCTGCGGGATTAATTATGTCGGCGTCACCGACGTGCAGTTGCTGTTCAGCACCGTGCCCAGGGAAGACCGCTTTCGTTTGTTGTATCGGGCGCACTTGGTCGGTGATCCCAAGTCGGATGCAGAGTTGCTCATGCGAATTTCTCCGGTCAATCACATCGAGAAACTTCGCGCGCCCGTGATGCTCGCTTATGG
>CAYYVB010000294.1:3026-4448 GCA_964475035.1 uncultured Opitutaceae bacterium
TCCGAGACTCACGTGTTGATATCAAACACGCGAGAAAACTCATTGCCGAATTGAAGCGTCTCAACAAGTCGCATGAGGCAATGATCGCCGACAATGAGGGTCATGGATTCTTCCGCCCGAAAAATGTGATCGCCTATTACACACGCATGGAAGCTTTCCTTGCCCGTAACATGGCTCCGCGAGCGACGTCCGCATCTCACGCGAGCACTCAGTGAGCATGCAACCGCAGCGCCATTTGTTCGCCCAATAGCAACTGACTGGTCCAAGCGAGCAGAGTCACACGAAAACCCCGCCTCCGAGGAGTTCCTCGCTGCGGTAGAGCGCGAGGATCTGGCCGGGGGCGAGGGCCCGTTGCGGTTTAGGGAAGCGAAGGGTGGCCGCGTAAACGGCTTCGCCGACGCGGTTCGGTGCATTCGGGATGAATTCCACGGGGACGCGCGGATCGCGGTAGCGGACGCGGCATTCGAGGCGCGTCGGCTCCGTCACAGGTTCACCGAGGAAGCTCAGGCTGTGCACGCGGCACTCGGTCGTCCAGAGGCCGGGCGCGACGGGGCTGTCGAAGGCCACGAGGAGCGCGTGGTCGTTCGCGCGCTTGCCGACGACGACGTAGGCGCGGCCGTCGGTGTTCGACGGGATGCGGATGCCCTTGCGCTGGCCGATGGTGTAGTAGTGCAGGCCGCGGTGTTCGCCGAGCACGCGGCCGTCGTCGGCGCGCACGATCGGACCCGGTTGCTCTGGCACGTAGGCGCGGAGGAAATCCGCCATCTTCACCTCGCCGATGAAGCAGATGCCCTGGCTGTCCTTCTTCGTGGCCGTGGGCAGTCCGGCGCGGGCGGCGAGCTCGCGCAGTTCGGGCTTGGGCAGGTGGCCGATGGGAAACCGCGCGAAGGCGAGCTGCTCCTGGTTGAGCAAGGCGAGGAAGTAGGACTGGTCCTTGTTCTTGTCGGCGCCTTCCAGCAGCGCGTAGCGCGTAGCGCAGGCGTCCCCGCCTGCTCCCGTTGAAGGCAGGCGGGACGCCTGCGCTACCTCAATCCGACGTGCGTAGTGTCCCGTCGCGAGGCCTTGGAAACCCTGCGCGCGGGCGTAAGCGGCAAAGACGCCGAACTTCACGCGGCTGTTGCACATGACGTCAGGGTTCGGCGTCAGACCGCGCTGGTAGCCGTCGAGGAGGTAGTCGACGACGAGCGCGCGGTATTCGCGCATCAGGTTGACGACCCGGAACTCGAGACCGAGCCGGTCGGCGACGGCGCGCGCGTCCTCGATGTCTTGCTGCCACGGGCAGTGGCCGATGACGTTGTCCTCGTTGATCCAGTTCTTCATGTAGGCGCACACGACGTCGTGCCCCTGTTCCTTCAGGAGCAGGGCGACGACGGAGCTGTCGACTCCGCCGGAGAGGGCGACGAGGAGGCGTTCGCGGGCCAT
>CAYYVB010000295.1:0-4431 GCA_964475035.1 uncultured Opitutaceae bacterium
GGTCAACCGTGCCACCACACGCCGGTAGAACCCCAGCTGCGCCGCATGCCGCTCCGCCGCGCGATCGAGTTCTTCGGCCGACGCCTCCGTCTTGAAATCGAACACCGTCGCCGCCGTCGCCTGCCCGGCTGCATCGCGCACCACCACCACACGGTCAAACACGCCGGACACCCAAGTGCCGTCGAGCACGACCTCGAAGGCCCGCTCGCGCCACACCTCCGACCGCACCGCACCGGCGGGCGGCGTCCACACGGCGCGCAACGCTGCGGCGCGCAGCGCCGCCTCCGCGTGCACGACCGCCGCCTCGTCCGCACCGCGCGCGCGCCATTGTGTCGCGAGCGTCGCGCTTGTCACCGTCTCTTCCGCGCACCACTCGACCTCGGCCAACAACGCATGCACCGCACGGCCGAAATCGCGCGCCTGCGTCTCGCGCGGGGCGAACAACGCCGCCGCACCGAACTCCCCCGCCCCGTGCGCCGTCGCCCGCCTCGCCACACGCCGTGGCACGGCCGGAGCGACGACGACCGGCAGCCCGGCCGGCGCTTCCGCCGGCGGCGGCACGGCGACAGCGCGATGCCAGTCGGCTTCGCCCGCGGACCACGCGCCGGAAAAATCCTGCTCACCCACGCGCACCGGCCGCGGCTCAGCGCCGAGTGTTTCGGTCAGCAGCTTCGGGTAATTGTGCGAACTGGAGCCGGCCTTCGGCGGCTCAATGATAGCATACAGCGCGTGCTTGGCGCGCGTCATGGCGACGTAGAGCAGCGACAGAGCCTCGTAACATGCGTCCTGCGCCGAAACGTCCAGATAATCGCCGAGCACCGCGTCCTCGCGCGCGACCGCGGCCGGCGGCAGTTGCAGCACCCACTCGGCGGCGTGCCCGGCGCCACGCCGCACCGCCAGCCCGTCGCGCGCCGCATCGAGCTTCGTGCCCTGCAACTCCGGCAGGATCACCACGTCGAAGCCGAGCCCCTTGGACTTGTGGATCGTCATCACCCGCACGACCGCCTCGCTCTCCGGCTCGCGCAGCCGGTAGCCGGTCATGAACTGCACGAACTCATCCACATCGCGCCGCCCGCCCGCGTCGAAGAGCGCCGCCGCGGCCGCGAACTGCCGCGCGCGTTCCTGCGTGAACGCCCCGCCCGCCGGCAGGCGCGCGAGCCAGTGTTCCGCGAAACGCTCGAAGCCGTCCTCGCTGATCTGCGCCAGCACCGCGCGCGTCACGGCGTCGCGCGTCGCGAGCCCGGCCGCATCGAGCGCGTCGCCGAGCGGCGTCATGCGCACCTGCTCCCAAGCCAGCGTGTCGCCCGGATGCGCCGCCGCCTGCACCAGCGCCAGCACCGCCGCTCCGGCCGGATGATCCGTGCACACCGCGAGATCGGCCTCCGCCACCGCCGCGATGCCGCCTTCGCGCCGCAGATAATCCGCCAGCACCGCCGCCTCGTCGTTGCGGCGCACCAGCACGGCACAGGTCAACCCGCGCGCGAGCGGCGCGATCTCCTGCAGCAACCGCAACGTCTGCCGCGCGCGGTCGTCCGCGTCCGTGGCGAAGAGCAACGCCGCCTGCCCGCGCCGGTCGTGCCGCTCCGTCGTGTGCGTGCGCCACGCGTCGTTCCAGCGCGCGCCGCCTTCGCCGGAAAAAAGTCCGCTGATCACCGCGTTCGCGCCGAAGACGGCGTTGACCAACCCGATCACGGCCGGGCCCGAGCGCCACGACGCGTCGAGCGGCTCCATCGCGATCGGGCCGTCCGCGTCGTCGTCGTCGCCGTTGTAGTGGCGGCGGATGTCCCCCATCAGCGTCGGGTCGCCCTCGCGCCAGCCGTAGATCGATTGCTTCACGTCGCCGACGCAGAAGAATGTCCGCCGCTCCTCCGCGTCCTGCACGACCTCGTCGATCAGGTTCTGCAATACGCTCCACTGCCCGCGGCTCGTGTCCTGGAATTCGTCGAGCAGCCAGTGATCGATGCCCGCATCAAGCCGGTAGTCGAGCGCGAGCCGCCCGTCCTCCGCGCCGCCGAACGACAGCGCGCGCGCGCCCGCGTCGGGCCGCAGCAGCCGCTCGACATCGGCAAAGCCCAGCCGCCCCGCGCGCCGCACGAGCGCGTCGTAGAGCGCATCGTAATGCGCGAGCACCGCGTGGATGCCCTGCGTCGCCTCCAGCCGCCGCCGCAACTCGCCGCCGGCCACGTGCGCCGTCAGGGCGCGCAGCGCCGTTGCCGCCTCGCGGGTCAGCGGCTGCTTCTTCCGGTCGAATTCGAGGTCCGTCGCCCCCGCGCCGAGTTCCGTCCAGGCCGTGAGCGCCTTTTCGAGCACGAAACCGATCTCGCGCGGAATCGGCATCCCCGGCGACCAGAGTTCGACCGCCGCGAGGAATTTCTGCCAGCGCTCGCGCTGTTTGTCGCCGAGCTCGGTCTCAGTCACCCAACGGCGTAACACCGCGAGCGCCACTGTCATCTCGGGACCGGGCGCGAGCCACGGCTGGCCGTCGGGCCAGATGCGGTCGGTGCGTCCCCATTGGGCGGCGTCGGGCGCTTCGAGGTAGGTGGAATAAAATTCGTCCAGAAATCCGTCGAGCTTCCGCGCGAGCTGCTTCTCCTCCGTGCCGAAGGTCGCGCGCTTGAACGCCTCGAGGAAATCCCGCTGCTCGTCCGCCAGTTCGCCGCCGGCGCGCGCGAAGAGCAGATGCAGCACGCGCCGCCGTTCGACGCGCGCCGCGTGGTCCTCCAGCACGGTGAAATCCCCCGCGAGCCCGAGCTCGAACGGGAACGCGCGCGCGATCTGCGCGAAGAACCTGTCGAGCGTGCCGAGCCGCACCCGGTGCAGCGCGTCGGCCATCGCGCGCAGCAACCGGCGGAAATCACCCGGCCCGAGATCCGGCCGCCCGATCTCCTGCGCAAGCTTGCCGGCCGCGGCGGCGTTGTCCGCGGCGGCGGCGAGCTTGCCGAGGATGCCGTCGAAGAACTCGCCCGCCGCCTTGCGCGTGAAGGTCAGCGCCACGATCCGCTCCGGCGCGGCGCCGGCGGCGAGCAGCGCGATGAACCGGTTCGTCAGCCGGAAGGTCTTTCCCGAGCCGGCGGAGGCGAGGATCATGACCAGGCGCGGCGCGATCATGGCGTCACCTCCCACGTGATGCTGGCCGCCACGCCTTGATGGAAGAGCGCGGCGAAATCGTCCTGCTCCGGCCGGATGTCCTCGTTCGGCGGCCAGAACTTTCCCGCGCGCACCGCGGCCGCGATCTCCTCCGCGCACCGCAGCGCGGCGGCGTGCAGTTCCGGCGGATAATCGTCCCACGCCGCCAGCGCGGTCGACGCCGCGGCCTTGGGCAGGTTGAAATAGCCGCAGGCCGCGCGACCCTCCGCGCCGGGCACGGCGAGCGGCAACGCGTGCAGGTAGAGCGGGAGCTGCAGGTCGATCCACTGGCGTTCGCGGCCGCCGACCGCCACGCGAGCCCAGTCCGGCGCGCCGTCGCGCGGCGCGGCGAGATGCGCGTCGGCGGGCGGCTTCGGCGTGTCGGAGGTCTTGTAGTCGATCACGCGCCACGCGCCGGTCTCGGCGTGGCGGTCGATGCGGTCGATGCGCCCGCTGAGGACGAGGCCGCCGAAGTCGATCTGGAACGGCCGTTCGACGGCATGGATCACCCAACCCGCGGCGCGCTCCGCGGCCTGCACGCGCGCGGCGGCGCGCAACCGCTGGCGCGCCGACTCGAGCTGCGCGACGAGCGGCACGGCGGGCGTCGGACCGAAGCGCGCGACGGCGACGCGGTCGAACTCCGCGACGAGAAAATCCGCCAGCGCGCGCTCGTCCGTGCAGTCGCGCCACGCGGCGTCGGCGAGTTTCTCGAGCGGATCATGACAGAGCGATCCGAAGTCGAAGACGTCGAGTTCGCGCTTTTCCGCGTCGACCGCCTCCATGCGGAGGACGTGTTTCAGGTAGAAGCGGAACGGACACGCGAGGTAGCTGCGGAACGACGTCGGCGACAGCCGCGCCGGCAACGGCGCGCGGCGCGGCCGGAGTTTCCACGCGCGTTCCCACGCCGGCAGCGACGCCTGCGAACCGAGCGGCCGGAACAGATGCGCGATGCGCGCGGGCAGCTCCGCGTCGTCGCATTGGAGCAGCAGCCGCGAAGGCCGCAGCGGCTCGCCGGCGGTCGAGACCTTGCCGAGCAACACATCGACGCGACCCGCCGCGCGACGCGACGCGACGAGCGCGTGCAGCAGATAGGCGTCGCGCGCGAAGCGTGCGTCGTTGGTCTTCAGGCCGAGCAGCGTGCGCAGGCTCTCCGGCAAAAACACGTCGCCCGTCACCGCCTCGGGCACGGCGCCGTCGTTGACGCCGGCCACGACGACGTGCGGCGCGTCCTCGTAGGGCAATTCGAGCCAGCCCTGCAACTCGAGCGCGCCGGCGGGCTTCTCCGCTTCGCGGCGTTCCGCGCCG
>CAYYVB010000296.1:0-4422 GCA_964475035.1 uncultured Opitutaceae bacterium
TACGAGGCCGCCTCGCTCCGCTGGATGCGCCAGATCATCTCGGCGATGCCCAAGGATTTCCCGGTCATCCTCTACGCCAAGGGCTGCCCGATGCAGCTCACGGACATGGCGTTCAGCGGCGCAAAGGTGCTCGGCGTCGACTGGACCGTCGACCTCGGCGTCGTGCGCCGGCTCGTGCCGGACAACGTCGCGCTGCAGGGCAACCTCGACCCCGTGCTGATGAATACCACGCCGGAAATCGTGCGCCGCGAGGCCTCGCGTCTGCTCGAGACGATGCGCGGCGCGAACGGCCACATCTTCAACCTCGGCCACGGCATCATGCCCCAGGCGAAGGTCGAGTGCATGGAAGCGCTCGTCGAGACGGTCACCCAGTGGAAATGAAATTCCCCCACCCATCATGCATCGAGGTAGGGCGAACCGTCCCGGTGAGCCGCCGCTTGATCGCGGCTCGGCGGGGACGCCTCGCCCTACCTTCAAAGCGCGCGTGATTTGATTTTCCCCATGAACCCGCACCCGCAGAAATCAGTCGCAATCATCGGCGCCGGCATCGCCGGCCTCACGGCCGCCTACCGGTTGCATCAACGCGGCTTCAAGGTGAAGGTCATCGAGCGGGCAGCCCAGGCCGGCGGCGCCATCCGCACCCACCGCGAAGGCGGCTGGCTCGTCGAGTGCGGCCCGAATTCCGTCCAATACGGCGCACCCGAATTGAAGCAGCTCGTGGCGGACCTCGGCCTCGCCGACGACCTGCAGCTCGCCAATCCGGCCGCGAAGAAGCGCTTCATCGTCTATGGCGGCAAGTTCACCGCCGTGCCGATGGGCCCGGGCCAGTTCTTCGGCACGCCGCTCTTCGGTGCGCGCACCAAGCTGTCGCTCTTCACCGAGCTTCTTTCGCGCCCGCGTGTCCGCAACACCGACGTGAGTCTCGCCGAGTTGGTGCGCTCGCACTACACGCAGGAACTCGTCGACTACGCCGTCAACCCGCTCATCGCCGGCATCTACGCGGGCGATCCGGAAAAGCTCTCGGTCAAGAACGCGTTCCCCTCGCTCTGGGAGGCCGAGCGGCTGAAGGGCTCGCTCCCGCGCGGCATGATGGCCCTCGCCAAGGCGAGGCGCGCCCCCGGCGAGCCGCGGACGAAGGGCCCCGCGCCGATCGTCTCGTTCCGCCTCGGGCTGCAGCAGCTCACCGACGCACTCGTCGCCGCGCTGCCGTCGGGCGCGCTGGAGCTCAACACCACCGTCGAGACCGTCATCCCCGGCCGGCCGCACCGCCTCGTCTGCTCGCACGGCGCCGACAAGTGCGGCGGCGAATTCGATTTCATCGTCCTTGCCGTGCCTGCGACGACGCTCGCGCAGATGACCTTCGGCACGCTGGCCGAGCGTCCGCTCGCGTCGTTGGACAACATTGCGCACCCGCCCGTGTCGTCGCTCTTCCTCGGCTACCGGCGCGACCAGGTGGCGCACGCCCTCGACGGCTTCGGCGGCCTGACGCCGGAGAAGGAGCGCCGCGACGTGCTCGGGATCCTGTTTTCCTCGACGCTGTTCCCCGGCCGCGCGCCGGAGGGCCACGTGGCGCTGACGGTCTTCGTCGGCGGCATGCGCCAGCCCGAGCACGCGCGCCTCGGCACACCGCAGATCCTCGAACGCATCCGCCGCGACCTCACCGACCTCGTCGGCGTCAGCGGTGACCCGGTGTTCGTGAAGCACAGCTTCTGGCCCCGCGCTATCCCGCAATACACACTCGGCTACGAGCGCCACTTCGAGGCCATGAACCGGCTCGAGGACCTGCACCCGGGGCTCTTCATCGGCGGCCAATGCCGCGACGGCATCTCGCTCCCCGACTGCCTCAAGAGCGGCGAAAAACTCGCCCGCCGCGTCGCCGAGACCGCCGCGAAGGCCTGAACCGATTCCCGGCCGGCGCCAAGGGAGCGGGAGCTTCCAGCTCCCGTGCATTTCAGGGGAAACGCGGATAGGCGGGAGCTGGAAGCTCCCGCTCCTTTGCACGCCGCGTTCCCGTCTCAAATTCGTCTCCGGCGCCACTCGAAAATCGGGAATCGAAAATCGAAAATTCCCGCCCGCCTCCCCCCTTGACTCCCCCCTCGCGTGGAGTAGCGTCCGGCGCTTTTCCCAGAATGGCCCAAGAACTGAAAGACACGCTCCTGCTTCCGAAGACGGATTTCCCCATGCGGGCGAATCTCGTGCAACGCGAGCCGCAGCGAATTAAGCACTGGGAAAAACTCGATCTCTACGCGCGCATCCAGGCCAAGCGCGCCGGCCGGCCGGCCTATGTCCTCCACGACGGCCCGCCGTTCACCAACGGCGACGTCCACATCGGCACGGCCCTGAACAAGTCGCTCAAGGATTTCGTCAACCGCTACAAGTCCATGCGCGGCTTCGCCACGCCCTACGTGCCGGGCTGGGACTGCCACGGCCTGCCGATCGAGCAGAAGGTGTCGCGCGAACTTCAGGAACAGAAACTCACGCTCACCACGGCCGAACTGCGCGCGAAGTGCGACGCGTTTGCCGAGGGCTGGATCGCGAAGCAGACCGCGCAGTTCAAGCGCATCGGCGTGCTCGCCGACTGGAAGCACGAATACAAGACCAAGGCCCCGAGCTACGAAGCCGACATCCTGCGCACCTTTGCGGCGTTCGTGGAGCAGGGTCTCGTCTATCGCTCGAAGAAACCCGTTTACTGGTCGATCCCCTTCGAGACCGCCCTCGCCGAGGCCGAGATCGAATACAAGGACCACGTCTCGCCCTCGATCTGGGTGAAGTTCGTCGTGCCGGCGGACGAAGCCGCGAAGTTCGGCCTGCCGGCCGATAAGCCGCTCTCCGTCGTCATCTGGACGACCACGCCGTGGACGATCCCCGCCAACCTCGCGATCGCGGTGCATCCGGAGGTCGACTACGTCGTCGCCGACCTCGGTGCGGAGCGCATCGTCGTCGCGCAAGCCTTGCTCGGGTCGGTCGCGGCCGCAGCCAAGCTCGAGGCCTCTCCCGCCGTCGTCCAGACGGTGCAAGGCGCGCAGCTAGAGAAGCTGGCCACGCGTCACCCGCTGATCGACCGCGCTTCGCCGATCGTCCTTGCCGATTACGTCACGACCGACAGCGGCACCGGCTGCGTCCACACGGCGCCGGGCCACGGCGCGGAGGACTACCAGACCGGCCTCAAATACTGCCTCGAGATCTACTGCCCGGTCGGCGACGACGGCAAATACCTCGACGACGGGCGCGTGCCCGCCGACCTCGTCGGGCTGACCTGCCTCGAATCCGTCGAGGACCTCGCCGCGAAGAAGACCTCGCCCGCCAACATCGGCGTGTTGAAGAAGCTCGCCGCCGCCGGCGCGCTGCTGGCGAAGCAGAACCTCTCCCACTCCTACCCGCATTGCTGGCGCTCGAAGACGCCGATCGTGTTCCGCGCCGTCGACCAGTGGTTCGTGTCGCTGGACAAGGCCGGCCACCGCGCCGTCGCCCTCGCCGAGATCACGAAGATCGCGCAGGCGCAGGGTTGGATCCCCGCGTGGGGCGAGGCCCGCATCCGCGGCGCCGTCGAGTCGCGTCCGGACTGGTGCATCAGCCGCCAGCGCTCGTGGGGCGTGCCGATCATCGCGTTCTACGGTCCGGACAAGAAAGCCTACCTCGACGCCGCGGTCATCCGCGCCGTGGCCGACAAGATCGCCACGCAGGGCACCAATTTCTGGTATGACGCCCCCGCGAGCGAAATCCTCGCCGGCATCGCGTTGCCCGCCGGCTGGCCCAGCGCCGACCAGCTCATCTGCGGCCGCGACACGCTCGACGTTTGGATCGACTCCGGCTCATCGCACGTGTTCATGCGGAATTTCCTGGCCGAGAAATTCGGCCAGGCTCGCTCCGCCACGCCGGCCGACCTCTACCTCGAGGGCAGCGATCAGCACCGCGGCTGGTTCCAGTCGTCGCTCTGGTGCAGCGTCATCGCCTTCGGCGGCGCGCCCTACAAGGCCGTCCTCACCCACGGCTTCATCGTCGACAAGAACCGCCAGAAGATCTCCAAGAGCTCGACCTACCAGAAGCCGCAGACCGCCGAGGCCTACATCAAGGACCACGGCGCCGACGTCATCCGCCTCTGGATCGCGTCGCAGGACTTCCGCGATGACATCCCGGTCGACGAGGAGATCCTCAAGAACGTGGGCGAGGCGTATCGTCTTTTCCGCAACACGTTCCGTTTCCAGCTCTCGACCCTCTTCGATTTCGACGCCACGCAGCACGCCGTGCCGCACGCGCAGCTGGACGCGCTGGACCGCTGGGCCCTGCACCAGACCGCGAAGCTGCTCGCCGAGTGCACACAGGCTTACGACGCCTTTGAGTTCCACCGTGTCTATCAGCTCTGCAATCAGTTCTGCGCGGTCACGCTGTCGGCGATCTACCACGACATCCTGAAAGACCGCC
>CAYYVB010000297.1:0-2864 GCA_964475035.1 uncultured Opitutaceae bacterium
GGCGCCAAGCGCGGCGCGCACGGCGAATTCCTTGCGGCGACCGAGCGCGCGCACGACGGAAAGACCCGCGACGTTGGCGCAGGTGATGAGCAGCACACAACCGACACCGCCCAAGACCACGAGCAATCCAACCCGGAAATTACCGACGACCTGTTCCTGCAAATCCACCTGATCGAGGCTCCAGCCACGGTAATGTTCGCCATGAGCGGCTTGAAGACGCTGCGCGAGCGTGGCCAGTTCGGCGTTGGCCTGCTCGGGCGAAACGCCGTCGCGCAGGCGACCGAAGCCCGACCAGAAACGAGCGGCGCGGTTCGTCGCCTCCGTGCCGTCGGAAGGGATCGGGCGCCAGAGCTGGGCGTTGCCCCAAGGATCGTTGAAGGACGCGGGCATGACGCCGATCACGGTGTGCGCGACGTCGTCGAGCATGACCGTCTCGCCGACGATGTCCGCGCGCGCGTTGAGCTGTGAGCGCCAGAGGCCCTCGCTCAACACGACCACAGGGACGGCGCCGTTGCGGGCTTCATCGTTGTTCCAGGTGCGGCCAAGCAGCGGGGCGACTCCCCACAGCTTGAAATAATCGGCTGTCGCTTGGGTGCCGGTCAGACGCGTCGGGGCGTCAACCTTGGTGAGGTTGACGTAGTCGTAGCGCTGCGCCGCGACGGCAGAGAAGGACTGGGTCTGCTGCGCCAGATCGACAAAGGTCGCGGGCGCGAGAGCGGAGGCGCCTTGTTCAGGATGAACCGAGCGGATTTGCACCAACTCGTGCGCGTCGGCATAGCGCAAGGGCGCGAGCAGAACACCGTGCACAACGGAGAAGATGGCGGTCGAGGCGCCGATCCCGAGCGCAAGAACTATGATCGCGGTGGCGGTGAAGCCGGCCGATTTGGCCAGAGAACGGAAGGCGGAACGCAAGTCGTGAAGCATGGGGCAAGGACGTTTGATTTCTTTCTGAGCAAGGGCGTTCGGCAGTCGTTCAGTTGGGTCAAACAGTTCAGGACACGGCGTAGTGCGGCGCAAAAAAACGGAGCGTCCCGGCGAGATCCCGCTCATGGGCCTGCGGCTTGACCACGAACAGCCGCATCAATTGCACCACGGCAGGCGAAGGGAAACGCTCCGTTGCGTGAAGGGGACCGACGGATCAGTGGGTCGGATCGGTCTCCACCTGCTCCTCGACGACGCGGCCGTCGAAGACGTGGATGGTGCGCTCGGCATGACGCGTAAAGCGCGCGTCGTGCGTGACCATCACGATGGTGGAGCCGGTCTTGTGGAGGTTGTGGAGGAGTTCCATGACGGCGTCACCGTTCTTGGAGTCGAGGTTGCCCGTGGGCTCGTCCGCGAGAAGCACGGCCGGGGACCCGGCGAGGGCGCGGGCGACGGCGACGCGTTGCTGCTGACCGCCGGAGAGCTGCGAGGGAAGGTGCTTGGCGCGGTGGCCCATGCCGACCTTCTCGAGCGCCTCGGTGACGCGCTGCTTGCGCTCGGCGGAGGGCATGCCGCGGTAGGTGAGGGGCAGTTCGACGTTCTCGTAGACGGTAAGGTCGCCGATGAGGTTGAACGATTGGAAAATGAAGCCGATCTCGCGGTTGCGGATGCGGGCGCGCTCCGGCAGCGTCAGGCCGTGCACGGGGCGGCCGTTCAGGTAATAGGTTCCGTCGGTCGGGGTATCCAGCAGACCGAGGATCGACAGGAGCGTCGACTTGCCGCAGCCCGAGGGGCCGGCGATCGAAACGAACTCGCCCTTGAGGATTTCCATGTGGATGCCGGAGAGGGCGTGCGTCTCGACTTCATCAGTCAGGAAGACCTTGGTGACGCCCTCGAGTTTGATCAGGGATGTATTTTCAGTGGTCATGTGGGGAAGGGTGGATTTCGAAGTGGCTAACACGCGGAGCTCGTGAAAGGTTACAATTACTTCGCGTAACTCTCACTCGCTGTCTCCAGCGATGAGCAGACTGAGGAGCGAGAGGATGACGACGGTGGCGATCATGGGGGCAGTTGGGTTGAGAGCGTCGCCGGCGATGGGATCAGTTCAGGCGGATGCGCTCGTTCGCGTCCCACTGCGACATGTCGGAGAGGATCACGCGGTCGCCCGGCTGGAGGCCGTTGACGATTTCGATCGTGTTGACCGAGCTGCGGCCGAGCTGAACTTGGGTGCGGACCGCATCGCTGCTGGCGGGATCGAGCTTGAAGATGCCGACCGTGCTGCGCTCCTGGCCGAAGGCGGGGCGGCCGACGAAGATGACATCATCCAGACGCTCGAGCTCGATGGTGCCGTCAACCGAGAGATCGGGGCGGGCACCGCGCGGCAGTTCGCCGGCGAGATGGACATCGACGAGCACGGTGCCGTTCTGCACGGCGGGATCGATGCGGGCGACGCGGCCTTCGACGACGCCGTTGCGGGTGTCGATCATCGAGACCTGGCCGATGGCGATGTCCTTGGCTTGCGTCTCCGCGATGCGGACTTCGGCCTTGAGGCGGGTCGGGTCGGCGACGCGGGCAAGATTGGTGCCGGGCTGGACCTGCGCGCCGACCTCGACGGGCAGAGCGGAGAGCACACCGCTCATGGTCGAGCGGACCTTGAGGGCGTCCATTTCGTCCTGGCGAAGCTTGGCGAGTGAGCGAAGTCGGGCGACCTCGGCCTCCTGCACGGCGAGCTGGGGAGCGATGGACTCCTTGGCGAACGCGAAGCGCTTCTGTTCGATCTCGTGGCTGACCTGGGCCTCGGCGGCCGTCGCATTGAAGAGGCGGAGTTCCAACTCGGAGACGAGGCCGTCGCGGAAAAGTTCGGCGCGGACCTGGGCTTGGAGTCGCGCGGTCTCGAAATTCGACTTCGCGCGCGAGGCCGCGGCCTCGGCTTGGAGAAGTTG
>CAYYVB010000297.1:2874-4405 GCA_964475035.1 uncultured Opitutaceae bacterium
CGAGTTGGACGCGGAGATTGGCGAGTTGGGCCTCGGCGGCGCGGAGCTGGGATTCCGCGTTGGCCGCGTTGGATTCCACGTCGGGATTGGTCAGCTCGAGAATCAGTGAGCCCGGCTCAACCACGGCGCCGGGACGGAGGATGATCTTGTCAACGCGTCCTTGGGTGCGGGCGGCGATCCAGCGAATCTCCTCCGGCACCAGCGTGCCAAGGCCGCGGACTTGGCGGACCATCGGACCGCGCTTGACCGTGTCGATCCACACGAGATTGCGTTCGACCGTAGGTGCGGCCGGCTTGAGGCGCGACAGCGCGACGGTCACGCCGATGAGGGCGACGGCAGCGACGGCGCTGTAAATGATGCGCTTCTTGCGCTTCTCTTTGGCGGCATTGGGACGAGGGATATCCATTGGGCGAAAGGCGTATTTTCGCAGCCTTTACGCACCGTTCGTGCCAAGTGAGTGTGAAGCTACAAAACCCTGACAGAGAGCTGATAAGGAAATGCAGGCCGAATCCAGCTCCTGCACCAGAAAGCGAAGGCGGGATGTTTCCGTCCCAAAAATGGGAAGCGGCGGTGACTGCTCACAGCAGCGGAGACTCCTCCGCCTAGAGCGGCAGACGGATCCTCGCGATGCAGCCTTGGGTGTCGGCTCGATTCTGCAGGGTGAGTGAGCCGCCGTGGTTCTCCGCAATCTGCCGACAAAGCACAAGGCCGATGCCGGAACCGGAGGGTTTTGTCGTGAAAAACGGCACGAAAAGATTCTGCGGGTTGGCGATGCCGGGGCCGTCGTCCTCGACGAAGATTTCGAGCCATTGCCCGTCGACGCGCCAGCCGGCGCGCACGCAACAGGTCGGTTCGCCGGCGTGACCGGGCTCGGGTGCGGCTTCGACGGCGTTCTTCACCAGGTTGATGATGACCTGCTCGAGTTGCGCGGCATCGGCGGGGATGACGAGGTCCGGTGCCTCGACCACGACGACCTGCGTGCGCGTCTCGAGGGAGACGACCCGACGCAGGAGCGAACCGATCTGCACGGGCAGCTTCGTCGGAGGCGGGAGTTTCGCGAGCCGCGCGTAGGATTGCATGAAGCGGTTCAACCCCTCCGCGCGCGATTCGATGATCTCGAGTCCGCCGATCATGTCCTGTTCCCAGTCCGGCGCCTTCGGGGTGCGCTTGAGCATCGTGGTCAGGCTGCCCGCGATCGATTTGATCGGTGCGAGCGAGTTGTTCAGCTCATGGCCAATGACGCGCACGAGGCGCTGCCACGCCTTCAGTTCCTCTTCGCGCAACGGTTGGCTGAGGTCGGCGATGACCAGCAACTGGTGCGGCAGGCCGCTTTCGCGGAAGATCGTGCGCCGCATCCCCCAACGGCCGGCACCGCCCGGGAAGGTGCGGTTCATCACGCGCGTCGCTTCGCCGGTGAGGCAGTCGGCGAGTTCCATTTCCGCCGCTTGGCGGCCGAGGATGCGCTCGGCAGGCTGGCCGAGGAGTTCCTGGCCCGAGCGGTTGACGAGGCGCAGGGTCTCGTGGCTGTCGA
>CAYYVB010000298.1:0-4387 GCA_964475035.1 uncultured Opitutaceae bacterium
CCCGGAGCGTGCCGAGGTCGCGCTTGAAACCCGCGTGGCCGGCACCCATGGTGCGCGCAACCATGGGCCGATTTTACGACGCGTTCGCCAAGCCATATTTCTTCCGTCACGACGCGGAGGAAGCGCACGAAATCGCGGTGAAGAACCTCGCGCGCCTCGGCCGCGTGCGCCCGCTGTGCGCCTTGCTCGAGCGCTGGGCGCAGCTGGACGCGGCGCGGCACCGGCCGGTGGAGTGCTTCGGCCTGCAGTTTCCCAACGCCGTCGGCCTTGCGGCCGGTTTCGACAAGAACGCCGAGGCCTGGCCCGCCGCCGCTGCACTCGGCTTCGGCCACGTCGAGATCGGCACGGTCACGCGCCACGGCCAGCCCGGCAACCCGAAGCCCCGTCTCTTCCGCTACCCGTCCGAAGAGGCGGTGATCAACCGGATGGGCTTCAACAACGACGGCGCCGAGGCCGTCGCCGCGCGTCTCGCGCAACTCCCCGGCCCCGGCGCGCGCCGCATCCCGCTCGGCATCAACCTCGGCAAGACCAAGGTCACGCCGCTCGACCAGGCGACGGAGGATTACCTCGGCAGCTTCCGCCTGCTCGCCGACCACGCCGACTATCTCGTCGTCAACGTCAGCAGCCCCAACACGCCCGGCCTGCGCGAATTGCAGGACGCCGCATGGCTCAAGCCGCTGCTCGCCGCGCTCGTCGCCGAGAACAAGTCGCGCGCCGCCGCCGGCCGCCCGCGCCGCCCGCTCCTGCTCAAGATCGCGCCCGACCTCTCCTTTCCGCAGATCGACGCCGCGCTGCAGGTCATCGCCGACCTCGGCCTCGACGGCATCATCGCCACCAACACCACGCTCGCGCGCCCCGGCTTCTTCGCGACGGTCCACGAGACCGGCGGCCTCAGCGGCAAACCGCTCCGCCGCCGCGCGACAGAGATCATCAACTACATCGCGCGCGCCACGGACGGCAGGCTCCCCATCATCGGCGTCGGCGGCATCTATGACGAAGCGAGCGCGGCCGAGAAACTTGACGCAGGAGCGAAGCTGATTCAGGTCTACACCGGAATGATTTACCGCGGCCCGTTCTTCGCCCGAGACCTCGCCCACGCGCTGGGCGTCCGGCAGCGCCGCTGTTGTTGCTGACCGCACCGCGACCCGGGAAGAAAATCCCGCGCCGGTGCCTCTGGTCCAGAAACCGCCCTGCGGCGGCTTTCCCGTCGCCCGTCTGTTTCCGTCCACCGCTCACGAACTCCGTCCACCCATGAACGCCACGACCCATCCCGACATCCTCTCCACCGTCGGCCGCACGCCGTTGATCCGACTCAACCGCATCGCTGCCGGCCTGCCCGCGACGATCCTGCTCAAGGCCGAGTTCTTCAATCCGTGCTCGAGCGTGAAGGACCGCATCGGCCGCGCGATGATCGACGCCGCCGAGCGCGACGGAAAACTCAAGCCCGGCATGACCATTGTCGAGCCGACCTCCGGCAACACCGGGATCGCGCTCGCGTTTGTCGCGGCCGCGAAGGGCTACCGCCTCATCCTCACCATGCCCGAGACGATGTCGCAGGAACGCCGCGTGCTGCTCCGCATGCTCGGCGCCGAACTCGTGCTCACGCCCGGCGCCGAAGGCATGCGCGGCGCCATCGCGCGCGCCACCGAGATCCTCGCCGTGCAGAACGGTCACGCCTTCATGCCGCAGCAGTTCGAGAATCCCGCCAACCCTGAGATCCACCGCCGCACGACGGCCGAGGAGATCTGGGCCGACACCGCGGGCGGCATCGACGTCTTCGTCGCCGGCGTCGGCACCGGCGGCACGCTCACCGGCGTCGGTGAAGTCATCAAGTCGCGCAAAGCGATCAAGGTCGTCGCCGTCGAGCCTGCGGCGAGTCCGGTCATCTCCGGCGGCGCGCCCGGCAAGCACAAGATCCAAGGCATCGGCGCCGGCTTCATCCCGAAGAATCTCAACACCGCGATCATCGACGACATCGTGAAGGTCGCCGACGAGGACGCTCTCGCCACCGCGCGCGACCTCATGCGCCTCGACGGCATCCTCGGCGGCATCTCGACCGGCGCGAACGTCTGGGCGGCGCTGCAGGTCGCGAAGCGCCCCGAGTTCGCCGGGAAGACGATCGTCACCGTCGGCTGCAGCACCGGCGAGCGCTACCTCAGCACCGCGCTCGCGGAAAAAGCCCGCGCCGAAGTCGGCGCGTGAGCGTGCGCGGCTAGCGCAGCGTAGTCCCACCCTGCGGCACGCGGCGTCGCGCCTTTCAGCAATCTACACTCAGTGGGTCCCGCCTCAGCCGGACTGAGAACGCGGGCGCAGAAATAAAAAGGGCCGGCGGAAGCCGGCCCTCCATTCAATCCAGCGCGAAACGGCCGTAGCCTTCGAGCGGGATGGGGTAGCTGCGGCCGTTCACCTCCATGCGGAGGTTGCTGCCTTTTTCGACCGTGATGAGGAGCTTGCCGGCCTTGCGGAACGTGCGGCTCTCGCCGCGCGCGAGCGCGCCCTCGTAAATCGTCGTCTTGTCGGAGTCCTGCACGATCTTGATGCGCGTGGAGTCGGTCGCGGTGAGCGTGAGGGACTGGACTTGCGGGTTCGCCTCCGCGGGCAAGGTCGCCGGCGCGGTGGCGGGCGCGGTTTCCTGCTTGGTCGCGGTGCTGCGCGGTTCGACGCGGCCGGAGAAGAGATTCACGAGCAGGAGCACGATGACCGTGAGCGCCACGGCGCCGCCGCCGAAGAGGAGATACTTCAGCATCACGGGATCGAGACCGTTGCCGCTGCCGGCGGAATCGCCCGCGGGGGCGCCGTCGCCGTCGCCGCCGCCGAACTCGACGCGGCCGAGGTTCTCGCGTTGCTCGCGGCGTGGCGCGCGGCCGGAGCCGGCCAGCAGCGCGTCGTATTCAGAGAGGAAGCGCGCGGCGTCGAGCTCGAGGAAGCGCGCGTAATTGCGGACGAAGCCGCGGACGTAGAGCGGGGGCAGGTCGAGGTCGAAGCTGTTGGCCTCGAATTTCTGCAGGTAGTCACCGCGGATCTTCGTCGCCTCCGCGGCTTCGCGGATGGAGATGCCTTTGCGCTTTCGCGCTTCTTCGAGCCGTTCGCCAAGCGTCTGCATAAGGTGTGGAGTAAGGAATTTGCCGGCGCGAAGTCACCACGAAACCAAGCGCGACGGCAAAAATCGTTGGTGAAAATGCGTGCCCGCTCAGGGCTGGTAGGTGTCGAGGTCGACGAGGATCTCGCGCGGGCTGGAGCCGTTCTCGGGACCGACGATGCCCTTGTCCTCCATCAGGTCCATGATGCGGGCGGCGCGGTTGTAGCCGATGCGGAGGCGGCGCTGCATCATTGAGGTGGAGGCGCGCCGCGTGGACTTGAGCACGTCGTAGGCCTGGCGGAACAACTCGTCGTCGTCGCCGAGGTCGCCGTCCTCGCCACTGCCGCCGGCTTCCTCGTCATCCTCGCGCGCGGCGCGGTCGATCTGCTGCTGGACGGACTGGGCGTATTGCGGCGGGCCGTTCTTTTTGAGGAACTCGACCATCTCCTGGACTTCCTCGTCGGCGACGAAGGCGCCCTGGGCACGGACGACGCGCGAGGTGCCGGGCGGCGTGAAGAGCATGTCGCCGCGGCCGATCAGCGTCTCGGCGCCCTTGCCGTCGAGGATGGTGCGGGAGTCGACTTGCGAGGCGACTTGGAAGGCGATGCGCGAGGGGAGGTTGGCCTTGATGACGCCGGTGATGACGTTCACCGAGGGGCGTTGCGTGGCGATGATGAGGTGGATGCCGGCGGCGCGGGCGAGTTGCGCGAGGCGGGCGATGCTCGTCTCGATCTCGGCCGGCGCGATCATCATGAGGTCGGCGAGCTCGTCGACGATGGCGACGATGTAGGGCAGGCGGTCGGGGATCTCGATGTCGTCCGGCGCGACGCCGGCGAGCTCGGCCTGTTGCTCAGGCGGCGGCTCGGCGGGCTTGTCCTTCTTGCGATTGTTGAAGCCGATGATATTGCGGACATTCACCTTCGCGAAGATCTGGTAGCGCTGCTCCATCTCGCCGAGGAGCCACTTGAGCGCGGCCGGCACCTTCTTCGGCTCGGTCACGACCGGGATGAGCATGTGCGGCAGCGAATTGAAGACCTTCAACTCGACGACCTTCGGGTCGACCATGATGAGGCGCACATCCTTCGGGCTCTTCGAGTAGAGGATGGAGGCGATGATGGAGTTGATGCAGACCGATTTGCCCGAGCCGGTCGCGCCGGCGATGAGCAGGTGGGGCATCTTCGTGAGGTCGGAGACGAGCGGTTTGCCGGAGACGTCCTTGCCGAGCGCGATGGGCAGCTCGGCCTTCGCGTGCGCCCAGTCCTCGCTCTCGAGGATCTCGCGCATGCCGACGGGCGTGGGCTTCTGGTT
>CAYYVB010000299.1:0-4378 GCA_964475035.1 uncultured Opitutaceae bacterium
CAAGAAGAAGCGCCGTCTCAAGATGTCGAAGCACAAGCGCCGCAAGCGCCTGAAGTCGAATCGTCACAAGAAGCGCACGTGGCAGAAGTAAGCCGCCCCTAAGCGCCCGATCGCGGTCGGATCACCGCCCCCTTTCCCCCAAGCCCGCCGACCCTCGGCGGGCTTTTCGTTGGGGCGCATCGGGTAAAATAACTAGTAATAGGGGGGACTGACAGTCCCTTATGGGTTTTCGTTCTTGTCTCGTCCGAGGGCCTTACCTATCCCACCAGTCCGCAATTGACTTTCATTGCCCGGTTTTCGCCGGCGGTTTCCCCCCGCTGGCGACCTGCGGACCGGCACCTCACCCCAAGCACACCCGCATGTTGTTCGGCAAAAAGACCAAGGGCTACTGCGTCGATTTCGGCGACCAGTCGGTGCTCGTTGCCCGCCTTTCGCAGGACGAAACGCCGCTGACGGTGGAGGAGTTGCGCGAATTCGCCGCGACCGACACCGAGGGCCTCCAAGCCTACCTCAAGACCGCGGATGGCCGCGGCGCCACCGGCTACGCCCACGCGCGTTGTGCGCTTTACCCGGCCAAGCGACTCATCCGCCGCCAGACCCTCGATCTGAAGCGCGTGAAGGATCCGGCCTATTTTCCGGAGGTCATCTCCCAGCAATTCCGCGTCGAGGCGGAGAAATACACCACGCTCCTCCTCAATCCCGCCGACGGCTCGGAATACGACGCGGCCAAGGGCACGCAGAAAGAGGCGCTCTTCTGCGGCATGCCGGCGGACGAGATCATCGCGTGGCAGGACAAACTCCTCGAACTCGGCATCTACCCGGAGCGCCTCGAACTCGGCACCGTCGCCACGCTCGGGGCCTTGGTGAGTTACCAGAAGTTCAAGCAGGCCAAGTCCCCCGTGCTCCTGCTGGAGATTGGCAGCGATGCGACGCAGAGCTTCATCGTCGGCATGGACGGCGTCGAGGTCTCCCGGCCCATCGCCAGCGGCATCGCCGAGATGATCCCCGTCGTGCAGAAGGAACTCGGCCTCAAGGACGAGGAGTCGGCGAAGAAGCTTTTTTATTCGAACACCTTTGATTTCACGAGCATGGGCAACGCCCTGATCAAGAAGCTACTCAAGGAGCTCCAATCCTCGATCGGTTTCTACGAGGTGCAGACCGGCCAGTCCGTCGGCAGCGTGCTCTGCATGCAGTTGCCCGGCACTCTCGGCTGGCTCTCCAACACGCTCGCCGGCGCTGTCGGTGTCAGCCCGCTCAAGATGGATCTTCTCCCGTGGGCCCAGTCCCTCGGGATCACCCTGGCGCCCGGCGTCGAGCCGGCCGCGCCCGACGAACGCTGGATCGGCCTCTTCGGCCTCATGGCCTCCCACAACAATGTCCCTGCTGCAGCTGAAAAAGCGTGAGGCCGAGCCGGTCGTCGCGCCGGCCTGGCATCCCAACTTCCGCAACTTCGAGCGGCTCCCCGACACGAAGGTCGTCCGCACGACCTTCTTCATCAACGTCGGTGCCGGCGCACTCGCCGTCATCCTCGCCGGCGTCGTCGGCTGGCGTGAATTCGAGACCCGCACCTTCGCGGGCCAGGCCGAGGCCGCGGAGGCGCGCATCTCGGAGAACAAGGCCAAGAACGCCGAGGCCCTCCGCCTCACGAAGATCTTCGCCGACGAGGAGAAGAAGTTCACCGAGGCCGCCACCTTCGTCCGCACGCCGCTCAGCCCCTCGGAGTTCGTCACGCTGCTCGGCGAAACCCTGCCCCGCGAGATCCAGCTCGAATACATCGATTACCGTCCGCTCGACGCCACCAACCCGCAGTGCACGATCCGCGGCCTCGCCGCCGGTTCGAAGGACCAGGCCAGCGGCATCGCCTCCGCCTATGTCGAGACGCTCCGCACGCAGCCGCGCTTCGCCGCCGTCTTCTCCGCCGTCGAGCTTCGCGCGCTCAACCCCGACGCCCGCAGCGGCACCTTGATCTTCGAGATCGTCCTCAAATTCAAAACCGCGAACCAGGGGGCCAAGAAATGACCGGCGCCGACCTCATCGCCCTGATCAAGAAACAGCCCGTCGCCTTCGGCTGCGCCCTCGTTGCCCTGCTCTGCGGCGTCTATCTCTACGCCTATAGCGACACCATCGACAACGCCCGCAAAGATTTCGAGGCCAAGGACACCGAGGCCAACAAGATGGAGGCCAACGTCCGCAATCTCGCCGGCCTCCCCGAGGAAGCCGAGCAGGTCCAGGAAGCCGGCCGCCAATTCGAGGCCCGCCTCGTCCGCGCCGGCCAGCTCGCGACCAACCTCCAGTTCTTCTACCGCATCGAGGCTGAGACGGGCGTGAAGCTCGTGGACGTGCGGCAGAACCCCATCCCCGCGGTGCGGCCCAACACCCCGCGCACCGCCTACTCGCCCATCCCCTTCGCCCTCGCCGTGCAGGGCAACTTCACCCAGGTCTACGATTTCCTGCGCCGCGTTGAATCCGGTCCTCACTTCGCGCGCTTCAATCAGGTCACCTTCACTAAGATCGAAGCCGTCGCCGCCACCAACACCGGTGCCGCGGCCGCCGGCGACCTGATGAACGTCAACCTTCTCGTCGAGATCCTCGGCACGCCATGAGAACGCCCGCCCTCCTCTTCGTCGCGCTCGTCCTCGCCGTCCTGCCCGTCGCGGCCCAGGTTTCCCCCGCCATCGCGCCGCCGAAGCGCGCTGAGGTCCTCGCCAGCGCGCAGCAACTGCTCGCCCCGCGCGACCCCGCCGCTCCCGCCGGCCTCAAGGACCCGTTCCACTCGGTCGCCTTCGCCGAAGCCGTCAGCGCCACCGGCGTCGCCGGCCCCGTCACCCCGGGCGGCAACAACACCGTCCCCGGCACCCCCGCCGCCCGCCCCGCCGGCCCGCGCGGCAACGCGGAGCTGCTCGCCGCCATCGGCGACGCCCTCCGCCCGAGCGGCTTCATCGTCCGCGGCGGCGTGCCCTCCATCGCCTTCGGTCAAAAGCGGGTCAAAGCCGGTGACACCCTGACAATTACCTTTGAAGGCACCGAATACGTCTTAGGAATCAGCGCCCTCGACCGCACCAATTTCACCATTCGCCTCGGCAACGAGGAATACACCCGGCCCATCAGATGAGGAACCCCATGAGCATCCGCCCATTCATCGCCACCGCTCTCGCGCTCGCGCTTTGCGCCGGCGCCACCGCCCAGAGCGACACCACGCCCGCCGAGCAATCCGCCGTCGCCGTCGCCGGCTCCGCGCCCGCCGAGAGCTCCGCCACGCGCGACCGCGACACCCTCTCCGTCGATTTCCCCGACGAGGAGATCAAGACCATCCTCCGCAACGTCGCCGACCTCTTCGAGCTCAACCTCGTCGTGCCCGACACCCTCGCCGGCCGCACCTCGATCAAGCTCCGCGACGTCACCTGGCGCCAGATCTTCCAAGTCGTCCTCTCGCCCGCCGGCTACACCTACATCGAGGAGGGCAACATCATCAAGATCGTCAGCCAGGAATCCCTCTCCATGGAGCCCGTGGCCACCGAGGTCTTCATCCTCAACAACGCCAAGGCCGGTGACATCAAGCCCACCGTCGACGGCCTCGTCGACACCGCCGCCGGCGGCAAGATCCTCATCGATTCCCGCTCCAACGCCCTCGTCATCACCGAGCGTCCCTCGCGCATGACGCGCATCCGCACCATCATCGAGCAACTCGACAAGGCCACCGCACAGGTGATGATTGAGTCCCGCTTCGTCGAAGTCTCCGACAGCGACATCCGCAACATCGGCGTCAACTGGGCCTCGCTCTCCGGCATGAGCCTCGGCGTCCGCAACATCAACCAAAGCTGGCAGAAGGAAAGCGGCATCGAGCGCGAGAACAGCAACAGCAATTCCAGCGGCAGTCGGACAGACACAACCTCCAATAACAGCAACTCCACCTCTAATACGGTCAATAACGGCTCCACGAACGGCACTTCTAATGTCGTTGGCAGCGATACGACTACAACTCGAGCTCTCCCAACCACAGGCCAAAGCACCACCACAACGACTTCCACTTTCCCTAGCTTAACCGGGACAACCACGACCAATGTGGCTAACAGCATCAATTTCGGTGGAACTACAAACTCTGTAAGTTCGGGAACCAGCAGCGAGACAGTGAATGAAGTGATCAACGAAACCGGCAGCGGGCTCGCCAACACCGCAAACAATGTCGTGAACCAACTCATCGGCCTGACCGGAAGCAGCTCGCAGTCGCGCCTCGCTTCCGCCGTCTTCTCCGCCTCCGACTTCAACGTCATCATCTCGGCCCTGAAGACGCAGAACGACACCAAGGTGGTCTCCAACCCGACGATCGTCACCCTCAACAACACCGAGGCCACGATCAACATCGGCTCCGAGTTCCCGA
>CAYYVB010000300.1:0-4368 GCA_964475035.1 uncultured Opitutaceae bacterium
TGTCTCCGAACGGGTGTTACCTATGTCTCCGGTCCATACAGACCGCAACGCGTTCCCGCCCGCGCGCGTTGGGGTCAACGCGCTCCACGCAACGGGCTTGGCGTGCTCGCCCGCCGCTCCTCGCTCGACGCGCGGCGTTTTGTCGCCTTCTTCGGGGGCGCGCCATGCGCTTTGCCGCCGTCACGCTCCAGCACTTCCGCAACCTGCCGCTCGTCTCCGTCGCGCTGCACGGGCGGCGCACGTTTCTCCACGGGGCGAACGGGCAGGGGAAGACCAACTTCCTCGAGGCGCTCGGTTACGTGACGGCGCTTCGCTCGTTCCGCGGCGCCGAACCGCGTGCGCTCGCGGCGCTCGGCCAGGCGCAGGCCGGTCTCGGCTTCCGGCTCGAACACGAGACCTTCGGCGAGAGCCGGCTCACGATCACCCTCGGCGCGGCCGGACGGACGGTCGAGTGGGAGCAGGGCAAGGTAACGCGCCTCGCCGACTTCATCGGCAAGTTCCCCACCGTGGTCTTTTCCTCGCAGGATCACCAGCTCCTCCGCGGCGCGCCCGCGCTGCGACGGCGTTGGCTCGACCTCACGCTCGCCGCGATGGACGGTGCCTACCTCGCCGCCTTGCAGGGCTACACGCGCGCCGTCGCGGAGCGGAACATGCTGCTCAAGCAAGGCGGACGCGACGCCGCGCAACTCGACGCCTTCGAACACGAGGCGGCGCACCACGCCGCGCGCCTCGTCACGGCGCGGCAGGCGGGTCTCGCCGAGCTGAGCGAGTTGTTCCGCACGGCGCAGAGCCGGCTCGTGCCCGAGGGCGAGACCGCCGCGCTCGTCTATGCGCCCGACACGGCGGCGGAGTCGGCGGAGGCCTTCGCGGCCGAATTCGTTCGCGCGCGTCCGCGCGACACGGTGTTGAAGACCACCGAGCGCGGACCGCACCGCGACGACCTCGACCTGTTGCTGCAAGGCCGGCCGGCGAAGCACTTCGCTTCGGAAGGCCAGCAGCGCTGCCTCGTCATCGCGCTGCGGCTGGCGCAGGCCGCGTATTTCCGGCGCCGCGGCGGCGTCGAGCCCGTGCTCCTGTGTGACGACGTCCTCGGCGAACTCGACCCGGAGCGGCGGCGCAAGTTCTGGGCCTCGCTCGAAGGCGACCCGCAAGTCATCGCCACCGGCACGACCCTGCCCCAAAGCGACGGCACCGCGTGGCAAGTCTTGCCCGTGCAGAACGGCCAGATCGGGTGAGGCGCGGAGCGCGGCGCAACATTTGATTGCGGGTGTAGTGGCGCAGTCTTGCTGCGTCCGATGGAATTCGCGCACCGAACGGGCGCAGCAAAACTGCGTCCCTGCAAAGACAAAGAGAGTCGCAGCGGAACATGAACCTGCGCTCTTCCTCCCGCCTCTGACGCGAGACCTTGTTACTTGTTACCTTATCCTTGTTCCTTCCTGCCTCCCACTTGTTCCTTGCCACTTTCTCCGCCGCTCTTCCGTCTATCCGTCGAACCGCATGGCGCGCAGCTCCGTCCGACAACTCTGGAAGGCGAAAATCGAGGGCAACCTCGCGGCCAAGGAATGGCCCGTCGCGCCCACGACGCATCGTCTGCCTTTCGACGGGCGCGTGCTCGGCATCGATCCCTCGTTGCGCGGGACCGGTCTGGCGCTGGTCGAGTTCGCGCCGGGCAAGGTGCCGGTGCTGCTGAGCTGCCGCACCGTGAAGGTGGCGGCCAAGCTCTCGATGCCGCAATGCCTGCGCGCGATCCATCTGGCGGTGGACGAATTCGTCCGGCAGTTCGTGCCGCGGCACGTGGCGCTGGAGCAGACGATCTACGTGCAGAATTTCCAGACCGCTCAGATCCTCGGCGCGGCGCGCGGCGCGGCGATCGCCGCGGCGGCGTTGCACGAGTGCGAGGTGTTCGAATATCCGCCGTTGCGCGTGAAGCAGGCGGTCGTGGGCCGCGGTCACGCCAGCAAGGAGCAAATGGCCCGCACCGTGATGTCCATGCTCGACCACGGCCGCCCACTCGCTTTCGACGAGGCCGACGCCGCCGGCGTGGCATTGTGCCACGCCTTCACGTGGCGGCCGTGATCCGGCGCGGAGAGCCCGGTCGTGTAACAGCCGTTGTATGACGGCTGAGGAAACGTGGCCGGCGATGGTGACGGGGATTTTTCCAGCCGACTTACGTCGGCTGCTACGAAGGACAGGTCGGCGCCTTGGGCGGATATTGCGGAAGACTTCGCGTGGACTGCTGGTTGCTTGCGGGGTAGGGCGCGGTCTGACATTAAGGACGCATGAACGAGACGAGTGTGCCGTTCGTGAAGCGGGCGTTTCACTTCCGGCCGAAGTTGCTGGAGGCGCTGACCGACTACTCGCGCGAGAAATTTCTGCGCGATCTCGGGGCGGGGCTGACGGTCGGTGTCGTGGCGTTGTCGCTCTGCATCGGTCTCGGCATCTCGTCGGGCGTGTCGCCGACGGCGGGGCTCTACACGGGCATCATCGGCGGGTTTCTCGTGTCGGCACTCGGCGGTTCGCGCGTGCAGATCGGCGGTCCGGCGGGCGCATTCGTCGGGCTCGTGGCGTTGATCGTGGCGCAATACGGCCTGCCGAGCCTGCTGCTCTGCACGATGCTGGCCGGCGTGATGCTGTTCGTCATGGGCGCGCTGCGGCTGGGCGATCTGATCAAGTTCATCCCGCATCCGGTGACGACCGGTTTCACGTGCGGCATCGCGATCACGATTTTGATGACGCAGATCCGGCCCTTCCTCGGGTTGAGTCTCGAACATGAGCCGGCCGAATTCCTGCCCAAGGTGCAGGCGCTCGTCGCGGCACTGCCCACGCTGCATTGGCCGACGCTCGGCATGGCTGCGCTCGCGCTGGCGATCTTGCTGTTCTGGCCGAAACGCTGGAGCCGCGTGCCGGGATCGATCGTGGCGGTCGTGCTCGGCACCGTGCTCGTCGCGGCGTTCGGCTGGCCGACGGAGACGATTGGCAGCCGGTTCGGCGGCATTCCGCAGGGGCTGCCGTCGTTCGCTTGGCCGCAATTCGAGTGGGAACACCTCGGTCAGCTCATCCGCCCGGCCTTCACCATCGCGCTGCTGGGCGCGATCGAGTCGCTGCTCTCCGCCGTCGTGGCCGACGGCTTGATCGACGACCGGCATGATTCCAACCAGGAGCTCATGGCGCAGGGCGCGGCCAACTTTGTCGCGCCGCTCTTCGGCGGAATACCCGTGACGGGTGTCATCGCCCGCACGGCGACGAACATCCGCAGCGGCGCCGGCACGCCGGTGGCGGGGCTGGTGCACGCGGTGTTCCTGCTGGTCGTGCTGCTGGTGGCCGCCCCGCTTGCGACCGACATCCCGCTCGCGGTGCTGGCCGCGGTGCTGGCCGTCGTCGCCGTGCGCATGGGTGAGTGGGAGGAGTTTTCCCTCCTGCACCGCAAACCGGGTGGTGATGCGGCGGTGTTCCTCGCCACGTTCGGGCTGACGGTGCTCTTCGACCTGACGGTGGCCGTCGAGGTCGGCATGGTGCTGGCGGCGTTCGCGTTCATCAAGCGCGTGGCCGACACGACGCAGGTGCACGCAATGACCGGCGAGCAGGCCGCGGCTGGCGGTCCGGGCCATGAGCCGGTCAAGGATGTGCCGCGCGGCGTGGTGATCTACCGCGTGTTCGGAGCGTTGCTCTTCGGTTCGGCGGAGAAACTCGAGCGCGTGCTGCGGCGGTCGGGCGGAGAGACGAAGGTCGTCATTTTGCACATGGCGGCGGTGACCGCGATGGATGCGACGGCACTGAACCGCATCGAGAGCCTGCACGCGAAGATGAAGCGCCGGCACGAGCACCTGATCCTGAGCGGGCCGCACACGCAGCCGTATTTCCTGCTGGAGAAGGCCGGGTTCTTCGACGCACTCGGCCGCGAGAACGTCTGCGCGGATCTCGAGCACGCCGTGGCGCGGGCGCGGGAGTTGTTGGCGAAGAAGTGAGGCGCGCTCAGCCGACGACCTTCTTGATGATGCGGCCGAGGTCGCCGACGCGATACGGCTTCGTCAGGTAGCCGCAGAAACCCATGTCGAGGAACTGGCGGGCCATCTCGTCGTTGTCGTAGCCGCTGGCCACGATGGCGCGAACGTTCGGGTCGAGGTCGCGCAGGTGCTTGAAGCACTGCTCGCCGCCCATGCCGCCGATGACCGTCAGGTCCATGATCACGACGTCGTAGGGGCGGCCGATGTTGAGGTAGCGCTTGTAGAGCTGGATCGCCTCCTCGCCGTTCTTCGCGAGGTCGTATTTGTATTCGAGGCTCGTGAGCATCTGCGCCGTGAGGTGGCTGATCTCGGGATCGTCATCCATGAACAGGATTCGGCCGGTGCGGGACGCGACATTGAAGGC
>CAYYVB010000301.1:0-4322 GCA_964475035.1 uncultured Opitutaceae bacterium
GTCGTCTTCGGTCTGTTCGCCTTGTTCGGCAAAGGGCGGTTCAACGTCACGATGAATCGCCGTCCGCGTCACCCGGGCGCAAACGCCGGTGCCGGCGCGGGCCGGCCCGGACCGGTGCCGCCGGGCGGCGACGTGATTGACGTCGAAGCGACGAAGGTCGAGCCGCGGCGCTCGCTCGAGTAATGCCGCGGGGCGGTTGGCTCAGCGCGCCGCGCGGCCCTCGCGCAGGCCGGCGCCGTAGGCGGTGAAGACGCGGCGGATCTCGTCGCGCACGCGGCGGAACTCGGCGAGCACCTGCTCCTCCGTGCCCGTGGCGTGCGCCGGATCGTCGAAGCGCCAGTGGTGGCGGTTCACCTGCCCCGGATAGATCGGGCAGGCCTGGTCGGCGTTGCCGCAGACCGTGATCACGGTGTCGATGCGGCGGTCGAGGAATTCCTGCCACGATTTCGAGCGCTGCCCGGAAATATCGATCCCGATCTCGCGCATGACCTGGATGGCGCGGGCGTTGACATGGCCGGCCGGCTTGGAACCGGCACTCAAGACTTCGACCGCATCGCCGGCTGCGGTGCGCAACAGGGCTTCGGCCATCTGGCTGCGGCAGGAATTGCCGGTGCAGAGGATGAGGACGATGGGCTTCATGGGCGGGAGTTCATTCACCGTCGCCCGACTTGACGGTGGCGGCGGCGAGTTTGTCGGCGTGCAGGGCATGTCGCGGCAGCGCGAGTGCGACGACGGCCGCCGCCAGCGCGAAGGCGAAGGCGCCCCACAGCGTGCCGGTCAGGCCGGTCCACTGGAACAGCAGTCCGGAGAGCAGGCAGCCGACGAGCCGGCCCCCGGCGTTGGCCATGTAGTAGAAGCCGACGTTGAGGGCGACCTTGTCGCCGTCGGTGTAGTCGAGGATGAGGTAGGAATGGACGGCGGAGTTGAGGGCGAACACCGCGCCGAAGAGCGTGAGTCCGCCGACGATCACCGTCGCGGGGTCGCCGCCCGCCGCCAGCGCGAGCGGGATGCCGGCGGTGACGAGCGCGAGGGCGAAGGCGATGGTCGTCGCCGTGGCACCGCCCGGCGCGCGGCCGCGGAGCAGGACGGGTGCGGCGCCTTGGATGACGCCATAGCCGATCACCCAGCAGGCCATGAAGGTGCCGACGGCGGAGAAACTCCACCCGAGCACGCCTCGCAGGAACACCGGCACGCCGACGACGAACCAGATGTCGCGCGCGCCGAAGAGGAAGAAGCGCGCGAGGCAAAGCACGTTGATCTCACGGCTCTTCGCGAACAGGTCGCGCCAGCCCGCCTTGACCTTCGCTCGGCCGAGGTCGCGCGGCAAAGCCAGCCACGAACCGAGCCAGACGAGCGCGAGCGCCCCGGCCATGGCGGCAAGCGCCCCGACGAATCCGAGGGTCGCGAGGAGGAATCCCCCGAGGAAGAAGCCCGCGCCCTTCAGCGCGTTCTTCGACCCCGTGAGGATCGCCACCCACTTGAACAGCGTGCCGCGCGCGTCGGCGGGGAGGAGGACCTTGATCGCGCTCTTGGAACTCATCTTGGTCAGGTCCTTCGCGATGCCGGAGAGCGCCTGCGACAGCATCACCCAGGCGACGGAGGCCGTCTCGGACCACTGCGGATTGAGCAGCGCGAGCAGGATCAGCGCGAGGACCTGCAACGCGAGACCGCCGACGAGCGTGACGCGCAACCCCAGGCGCGACGCGAGCCAGCCGCCGAGGAGATTGGTGATGATGCCGAAGAATTCGTAGAGCAGGAACAGAAACGCCAGCGTGACGGGCGCGTAGCCGAGGTTGAAAAAATGCAGCAGCACCAGCATCCGCAGCGCGCCATCCGTGAGCGTGAAGCCCCAGTAAGCGCCGGTGACGAGGATGTAGTTGCGGAGGTTCACGCCGGGCCGACCTGCGGGATCAGAGGCTGTGCGCGACCTTTCGCGCGAGCTCGGCCATGCGGTTCGAGTAACCCCACTCGTTGTCATACCACGCGTAGATCTTCACGAGGCGCTTGTTCACGACCATCGTGGAGAGCGCGTCGATCGTGGCGGAGGCGGGGTTGCCCTTGAAGTCGATGGAGACCAGCGGGCGCGTCTCGTAGCCGAGGATGCCCCGGAGCGGAGCGGTCTCGCTGGCGGCGCGCAGGAGTTCGTTCACTTCCTCGACGGTGGTGTCGCGCTGCACCTGGAACACGCAATCGGTGAGCGAACCGGTGAGCAGCGGCACGCGCACGGCGTGGCCGTTCAATCGGCCCTTCAATTCCGGGTAGATGAGCGCGATGGCCGTGGCGCTGCCGGTGGTGGTGGGGATGAGCGAGAGGCCGGCGGCGCGGGCGCGGCGCAGGTCCTTGTGCGGTGCATCGATGATCGTCTGCGTGTTGGTCGCATCATGCACCGTGGTGATCGCGCCATGCTCGATGCCGAGGTGCTCGTGGATGACTTTCACGACGGGAGCGAGGCAGTTGGTCGTGCAAGACGCGGCGGTCAACAGACGGTGCTGCGCCGGATTGTAGAGGTGGTCGTTCACTCCCATCACGATGTTCAGCGCCTCACCGCCTTTCACCGGGGCGGCGACGATGACCTTTTTCACGCCGCGTTCGAAGTAGGGCGCGAGCTGCTCCGGCGTGCGGAACTTGCCGCTGCATTCGAGCACGATGTCGATGCCGTGCGCGGCCCAGTCAACGTCGGCCGGTTTCGCCTGCGCGGTGAACGCGAGGCGCCGGTCGCCGATCCGGATCGCCTCCTCGCCCTCGGCGACGGCTTCCTGGGACCAGCGACCGTGGAGGGAATCGAAGTTGAGCAGGTGCGCGGCGCAGGCGGCGCCGCCCTTCGGGTCGTTGATCAGCGCCCAGTCGAACTCGGGCCAGTCAGCGGCGGCGCGGAAGGTGAGGCGGCCGATGCGGCCGAATCCATTGATGGCGAGGCGGGCTTTTTTCATGGCGTGGAGGAAAGCGATCAGGGGGAGGCCGGATACCACCGGCGCTTGAACCAGAAGGCGACGTGGACGAGCCCGATCAGGGCCGGCACCTCGATGAGCGGGCCGACGACCGTCGCGAAGGCCACGCCGGAGTTCAGGCCGAAGACCGCGATGGCCACGGCGATCGCGAGCTCGAAGTTGTTCCCCGCCGACGTGAACGCCAGCGTCGTGGCGCGCGGGTAGTCGGCGCCAAGGCGGTGCGCCATGACGAAGCTGACGAAGAACATCACTGCGAAGTAGATCACCAGCGGCAGCGCTATGCGCAGCACGTCGAGCGGCAGGCGGACGATGGCGCCGCCCTTGTAGGTGAACATGACGACGATGGTGAAGAGCAGCGCGGCCAGCGTGACGGGCGAGATGCGCGGGATGAATTTCCGCTCATACCACTCCTCGCCCTTGAGCGGCACGAGCACGACGCGGCTGAGCACGCCGGCGGCGAAGGGGATGCCGAGGTAGATCATCACGCTCCAGAAGATGTCCGCCATCCGCACGGGCACGACGACACCCTCGAGGCCGAACCATGGCGGCAGCACCGTGATGAAGACCCACGCGAAGAAGCTGTAGAACACGATCTGCGCGATGCTGTTCAACGCCACGAGTCCCGCGGCGTATTCCGGGCTGCCTTTGGCGAGGTCGTTCCACACAAGCACCATCGCGATGCACCGCGCGATGCCGACGAGGATGAGGCCGACCATGTAGTCCGGGTGGTCGCGGAGCAGCGTGACGGCGAGAAGGAACATCAGCACCGGCCCGATCAGCCAGTTCTGCACCAGAGAGAGCGACAGGATGCGGACGTTGGCGAACACGCGCGGGAGCTGCGCGTATTTCACCTTCGCGAGCGGCGGATACATCATGACGATGAGGCCGATCGCGATGGGCAGGTTCGTCGTGCCGATCGTCAGCGGGGCGAAGAACGCCGCCGGGTCGGTGATGACGAAGTTGCCCAGCAACACGCCGAGCCCCATCGCGGCGAAGATCCAGACCGTCAGGTAACGGTCGAGAAAGGACATGCTCTGGGCGACGGAGGTGCGCATGGAGGAATGGTTTTCAGCGCGCGGCGCGGATGAATTTTCGCCGCGGAACCTCCGGCGTGGGGCAGCCGCAGTCCGCGGCGGCGGCGATGCGCTCGAGCCGCTCCAGGTCACGGCGCAACTGCGGCTCGGAGCCCGCCGCGTCCTGCAGGCAGGCGAGATTGCGGCGCAGCAGGTCGGGGGCTGGTTCCTTGAGGGCGTAGATCCGCCACGGCCCCTGCTGGGCGGCGCTCACCATGCCGTGGCGGCGCAGGTAGGCGAGGTGCCGCGAGATCCGCGCCTGCGGCAGCCGCAGCACCGCCTCGAAATGGCAGACGCACAG
>CAYYVB010000302.1:0-4321 GCA_964475035.1 uncultured Opitutaceae bacterium
TCAGGGCCCGAAAGGGCCCTAGAAACGAAAGCGAAAAAGCTGACCGAGCTGGGCTCCACTTCGGGCTCCCCCTCATTGAAGAATTCAACAGACGACTGCGACATTGGTCGGGGCGGCCGGATTCGAACCGACGACCCTCTGCTCCCAAAGCAGATGCGCTAGCCAGGCTGCGCTACGCCCCGACCTATCGTGGTGATCCGACAGTCTTACCCAATCGGCTCTCCGCTGGCAATGCGGCTGGCTCGCCGCCTACTCCTATTGCCTACTGCAGCCCGAGCTCGGTCAGGATCAGGTCGTGGTCCGAGATGCTTCCCGTCGGAACCACGCGCGAGCTGATCGTCCGGAAGCCCGAGTTCCTGTAGGTCGCGTCAGGCCTCCACCCGTTGTGGTCGGTGTTCGGCACGGCGGCCTCGCTCCCGTAGGTTTCCACCAGGGTGTCCACGTACCCGGCGGCGCGGATCATCGCGATCGCCTCGCGTTGCCCCGCGTGGCCGGCCGTCGCCTCGGCGTTGAAGTCGCCGCCGATCATCTTCGTGCCCGGGAAGGTCGAGGCCCAGCTCAGAAGATTGCTCATGTTGTCGACCACGTGACCGGCGCCCCAGTCGGTGCCGATGTCCAGGTGCGTGCCGAAGATCTGCACCGGGCGGCCTCCCACGCTGACCTGCACGCGCACGCCGACGCGGTAGTAAGGACTGAAGCTGCTCAAGCCGATCCTGCGGCTTTCCCTCGAGATGATCGGCAGGCGGCTGTAGATCGCCACGTCCGCCCCGCCCCAGGCCACGTCCCAGCTCTCGCCCGTGGCGTTGTTCAGCGCTGTCCCGAAGCCCACGTAGTCGGACGGGTTTTCCTGCGTGATCACGACGTCGGCGTCCTGGCTGGCGATGAAGCTCGCCAGGGTCGAGAAGCTCGCCATTCTGGCGCGCTTCACGTTGAAGCTGACGATGCGGATCGTGCTCGCGCTCGCGACGGGGGTCGCGCTCGGACTCGGGCTCGGGGAAGGGACCGGCGAGACCGACGGCGACGGGCTCGGAGCGGGCGACGGGCTGGGGCTCGGCGCCGGCGAGACGCCCGTTCCACCGGGCGCCCTGAACTTCTGGTTCGAACCGCCGTTGCAGGCGTACTGGATCAGCTTGACGCTGTTCGCGGTCGACGCCCGGGGTACGTCGACGCACTTGCCGCTGTGGCGCGCGACCAGCTCGTAACCCGACGTCGCGTTCCCGCGAAGCGTGAACTGCTCGTTCGCGTACGCGCCGCAGGTCCATTGGATGACCTCGGCGCCGTTGGCGGTCGAGTTCCCGCGGATGTTCAGGCAGAGCCCGGAGGCCCTGTTCCTGATCAGATAGTAGGCGCCGCTCGCGACGAGATCGAAGCTCTGGTTCGCTCCGCCATGGCAGCCGTACTGGATCAGCTGAGTCGAGGTCGCGGTCGACCCGCCCGGAACGTCCACGCACTTCCCGCTATGCGCGGCGACGAGCGAAGTGGCCGCTTCGGCCTCCGCCGGAGCGACTGCCGGCGCCGCGACCAGGGCCGCGACCGCGAGAAGGCGAGTGACCGCGCGTGAAATTCCCTTCATACATCCCCCTTGAAGATCTCTTGGACAACTAAGATGAATTTGATGACTCGGAGCTGCACTCCAGGTGCCACCGCGCCATGCGGCCTGGCTCCAGCAGATGCGGGGATTTGCCTCGGTTTGCGCGGATTTTCGTCGAAGTCCTCGACACTGCCGAAACGTTCGACAAATGCAGTTTCCTGCATCGCCCCCTGAAACGCACACGGCCTCTTCCCGTTTCCAGGAAGAGGCCGTGCTCAAGATCGAACTTGAATCAGCGAAGGCTTACCAGCGGTTTCCACCGCCACGGCCGCCGCGGTCACCACCGCGTCCGCCGCCGCCGCCGAAGCCGCCGCGGCCACCGCCGCCTTCACGCGGAGCCATCGGGCGCGCTTCGTTGACCGTCATCGGACGGCCGTCGTAGTCAGCGCCGTTGAACTTCGAGATCGCGTCAGCGGCTTCCGCGTCCGTCGACATCTCGACGAAGCCGAAGCCCTTGCTGCGGCCGGTGTCACGGTCGATGATGATTTTCGCGGACTCAACCGTTCCGCACTGAGCGAACGTGTCCGTCAGAATTTGATCGGTTGCGGAGTAAGGCAGATTGCCGACATACAGTTTCTTTCCCACTAGACCTCCTAAAGGCACGGGAGCCACTTAAGAGGACAGTGGGCACTATGCCCGCAGACTCAGAAGAAGCAGATTAACGACTTTCACGACTTCAGTACACCGAAGTGCTCTAAAAGTCGAACATAGGTCAAGTATACGCCGCACATCAGGGCTGAAGCCAGGAAAAGCGCCGGGTAGAAGCGGACGCCCCATCGGACCAGTAGCGGGAAGGCGATAAAGAAGAAAAGGGACGGGACGACCATCCAAAAGATGTCCGTAGACAGGCGGCTGGTGGCCTGTACGTCGCCTGAATCGAGATAAAGCCAGATCAGGGCCAAAATGGACGTCAAAGGGAGCGAAGCCAGGATCGCCGCTATCCACGAAGATCGTTTAGAGATCTCGGAAACCGCGACGACAATGCAGGCCGTCAGAAGTGCTTTCAAGATGAGGTAGAGCATGAAGCCCTCCTCATAGAACGGCCCGGCCCCAGGGCCAACCGGAAAGATCGCTCGCGAGCCGCGGCTGGCGACTCGGGCACGGGCTCACACCCTCACGCGGTCACGCGCTCACGCATTCATTCACCCGCGCGCGCGGAAAATTCTGCCCAAGTCAGTCGAATGTCAGCTTTATGTAACGCTTGTGTAAAACTTCCGTAAGACACGCGCTGACGCGTTGACGCCCGCTTTTTTCCTATCCACTTTGTTTTCCGAAACCTGGATACTCTTCGTTCACACAGAGAGGAGGCCTTGAACATGGAAGTTCGGCCAAAGATCATCGGGCGCAGAAGCGTCCTCAGTTTGTTGGGCGCGTTCGCGATCGCGGGTATTTTCGGGAACACGGCCTGTGAAGCACCGCCCGCGCCGCCCGCGCCGTTCTATTACTATCGCGTGATGTGGAACGGCGACGCGGCGACCTCCGCCACCGTGGGATGGAGCTCGGTCGACGCGCCGTCGGCCGACCAGAAGCTCTACTACGACACCATCGATCACGGCACCGACACCGCGAAGTACGCCTTCTCGAAAGGCATCAGCACGTCGAACACCGCGCAGAACATGAACAACGTGTTCGTGCGGCTGACCGGGCTGCAGCCGGACACGAAGTACTACTTCGTCGTCGCCGACGCGAAGAACGTCGGCACTCGCTACTGGTTCAAGACCGCCTCCGACGACGATGACGAGCGTCTGTCGATCATCGCCGGCGGCGACTCCCGCAACAACCGCACCCCGCGGATGGCGGCGAACTCGCTGGTGGCGAAGCTCCGTCCCGACGCGGTCATGTTCGGCGGCGACATGGTCGACGCCGGCCTCGAAGCCGAGTGGAAGTACTGGTTCCAGGATTGGCAGTTGACCATCGCCGACGACGGCAGGATCACGCCGCTGATCATCACCCGCGGAAACCACGAGCGCTCGAACGAGATCGTCGAGCAGCTCTACGACGCGCCGAAGGGCGTCTACTACGCCGTCAACATCGGCGGGGACCTCCTGCGCATCTACACGCTCAACACGGAAGCCGCCGTCACCGGCGCGCAAACGGACTGGCTGAAGAAGGACCTCGCGGCGAACCAGGGCGCCAAGTGGACCTTCGCGCAGTACCATCGCCCGATGCGCCCGCACGTCGGATCGAAGATCGACCATGATTCCGCCTACTCGTCCTGGGCGGGCCCCTTCCATCAGTACGGGATGGACCTCGTGGTCGAATGCGACGCGCACACCGTGAAGGCGACCTGGCCGATCCGCCCCTCCAAGGAGGCGGGCAGCTCGGACGGCTTCATCCGCGACGACCGCACGGGCACCGTTTACGTCGGCGAAGGCGGCTGGGGCGCTCCCCTCCGCGACGACGACGACAAGCGCGCCTGGACCCGCGACAGCGGCAAGTTCAACCACTTCCAGTGGATGTTCGTGAGCCCGAGCGAGGTCGAGGTGAGGACCGTCCAGGTCGACAACGCCGACGAGGTGGAGGCGCTCGACGACAACGACGACCGCTTCGCGATCCCGGCGGGCATCCGGCTCTGGACCCCTCCGAACGGACAAGTCGTCAAGCTCACGAGGTAGCCGCATGATCGCCGAAAGCGCGAAGGCAAGCGGCAAGCTCTCGATCCAGATCGCTGCAGCGTCCACCCTCCTGGGGTGGGCGCTGCTTCATCTTTTCTGGGCCGTCCCGTATCGA
>CAYYVB010000303.1:0-3789 GCA_964475035.1 uncultured Opitutaceae bacterium
CCACGGCACCGTGCTCGCCGTGACCCGCCACGGCGGTGCGATCCATGCGGCGACGGAGGAGGGGATCTTTCGACTGCAACCGGCCGACGCCGGCGGCGGGGCGCGCTTCGTGCCGGTCGACGATCCCGCGCCGGATTTGCGGCAACGCCTCGCGGCGGCGGGCGCGTCCGCGGGCGGCACGGCGGTCCGCGCGTGGCCGGAGGAGTTGCCCGTGCCGGTGCGCGCGGCGTTGGGCGAACCGCGCTGCGCCTTCGAGGAGAACGGTCCGGGCGGACGCGTCCGCTGGCTTGGCGGCACGGCCGGCCTGCTGCGCGTGGAGATGGAGCGGGCCTTCGCCGCGGTCGCGCCGTTGCACGTGCAGCTCGCGGCGGAGGGCGTGGCGCCGGACGCCGAGCTGGCGCCGGAACACGAGCCGCTGACTTTCCGCTTCCTCGCCATCCGGCAGCAATCGGGCAATCCGGTGACATATCGCACGCGTGTGCTCGGGCAGCAGGACGCGTGGAGCGGGTGGGGCGAGGCGCGCGAGCGGTTCATCGCGCGGTTGCCCGCGGGCGATTACGTCTTCGAGGTGCAGGCGCGCGACGCGGCCGGGACGCTCAGCGCGCCGGCGCGGCTGGCGTTCCGCGTCACGGCCCCGTGGTGGGCCGGGCCGTGGGCTGTGGCGGCGGCGCTCGCGGCGGGAGCGGCGGTATTTTTCGGCGCCGTGCGCTGGCGGACCCGCGCGCTGCGGCACCGCGCGGCGGAGCTGGAACGCATCGTGCAGGAACGCACCGAGGAGATCGCGGCGCAGAACCGCGAGCTCACGCGCCTGCACCGGCTCGAGTTCGACGAGAAGGTCGCCGCGCGGCTGGCCGAGGAGAAGGCGCGCCTCGAGGTGCTGCGCTACCAGCTCAACCCGCATTTCCTCTTCAACACGCTCGCCTCGATCAGCGCGGCGTTGCCCGCCGGCGGCTCGACCGCCCGCGCGATGCTCGACCGGTTGGCGGAGTTCTGCCGCCTGACGCTGCGCGGCGATGACGGCCGCGAATGGACGACGCTCGGCGAGGAGATGCGGCTGCTCCGCGCCTACCTCGAGATCGAACAGTCGCGCTGGGGCGAACTCCTCGACGCCGAGGTCGCCTGTGCCGCGGAGCTGAACGAGACGCCGCTCCCGCATTTTCTCATCCTGCCACTGGTCGAGAACGCGCTCAAATACGGCCGCGCCACCAGCCCGGACCGCGTCGGCTTCCGGCTCTGCGTGCGGCGGCGGGAGGACGGCCACGTGGAGATCGTGGTCGCCAACACCGGCACCTGGGTCGAGCCGAGCGCCGTGCCGCGGCCCGTCTCGCTCGGCATCGGGCTGGAGAACCTGCGCGAGCGTCTCACCCGCCATTATCCCGGGTCTCATCGCCTCGGCATCGCGTCCGCCGGCGGCTGGGTCACGGTGACGTTGCAACTCGCGCCCGCCCCTGCACGCTGAACCCGCCCCATGCCCCGCACCGCCCTGCTGATCGAGGACGAATCCGCCGCCCGTGCCGACCTGCGCGCGAAGCTCGCCGCACATCCCGACATCACGGTCGTGGACGAGGCGGCGACCTGCAACGCCGCGCGTGCCCGGCTGGCGCAGGCGGATTACGACCTCGTGTTCCTCGACATCCAGCTGATCGGCGGCAGCGCGTTCGAACTCGTGCCGCACGTGCGGCCGGGCGCGCGGGTCGTGTTCGTCACGGCCCACGACGCGTTCGCGTTGCGCGCCTTCGAGGTCAACGCGCTCGATTATTTGCTCAAACCCGTGCAACCCGCGCGCCTCGCGGAGGCGTTGCGGCGCTTGGACGCGCCGGTCGTCGTCCCGGCGGCGGCGGAGACCGAGGCGACGATCCCGACCGCGAGCCTGCGCGCGGACGACCTCGTCTGCCTGCGCACGAGCCAGCAGGCGCGCTTCGCGCCGGTGAACCAGATCAGCCTCATCACGGCGCAGGACAATTACACCGAGGTGCAACTGGCCGACGGTGCGCGTCTGTTGCTCCGCAAGCCGCTCAAGGCCTGGGAGGACACGCTGCCGGCTTCGCATTTCATGCGGGTGCACCGCACGCGGATCGTGAACCTCGCGCGCGTGCAACGCTACGAGCGCGACGCCGACGAGCACACGCGGCTCTTCGTCGAGGGCGTGGACACGCCGGTCGCGGCCAGCCGCGAACGCTGGACCGAATTGCGCGACCGGCTCGGGGCGCTGCGTCCGCGGGCCTAGCCGCCCGCGATTCGCCACACCCGCTCCGCGATTCGCCCCAAAAACATGGGGCCGGGGCCGCGGCGCGGATTTCATGCGCTCGTCCGGGCCGCCCCTCTCCACGCACCTTGCTCCATACCCCACCTGATCGGCAGCGAAGCTCTCGCTGCACCCTCACGCCCATGAACCTTTCCCGCGTCCTCGCCCCGCTCTCCTCTATCGTCGTTCTCCTCGCCCTGCTGTTCGTCGCTGCCGCTCCGGCGCAGGCGCAGACGACCTGGACCGGCACGACTGGCAATTGGGCGACCGGGGGCAACTGGAGCAACGGCGTTCCCGTCTCCAACGCCGACGCTTTCATCAACAATTCCGGCACTGCGACGCTCACCGGGAGCGGAGCGGTGAACTCGCTCTTCGTCGGCTACAACGCCGCCGGCTCCTTCACGATCGACGGCGGCAGCCTCGCTTCGTCCTACGAGGTCTACATCGGCTATTCCGCCAACGGCACGGCGAGCATCACCAGCGGTTCGTGGAACGCGACGAGCACGAACATCTACGTCGGCCTCGTCTCGGGCTCGAGCACGTTCACGATCTCCGGCGGCACGGTCAGCTCCGCCAACGGCATCGTCGGTCATGCCGGCGCCACGGGAACCACCACCGTTTCAGGTGGCAGTTGGACCACGAGCGGCGACATGAGCATCGGCCAGGACGGCGGCACCGGCACCCTCACGCTCAGCGGGGGCAACGTCACGGCCGGCGCCCTCCGCTTCGCCCTCAACACCACCAGCCACGGCACGGTGAACCTCAACAGCGGCGTCCTCCTGACCGCCGAGGTCAGCGAAGGCACCGGCTCGGGCGGCGCGCACCTGAATTTCAACGGCGGCACGCTCCGCGCCTCGGCGGCGAATTCATCCTTCTTCAGCGGACTCGACGCCGGCGACGTGCAGCTCCTGGCGGGCGGCGGCACGATCGACACGAACGGCCACAACATCGGCATCGCCACCGCCATCCAAGGCGCCGGCTCGCTCACCAAGACCGGCACCGGCACGCTCACGCTCTCCGGCGCCAGCACCTACACGGGCGACACCACGATCAGCGCCGGCACGCTGCACTTGGCGAACAGCAACAACATCGTCAGCAGCAATCTCATCACTGTCTCCAGCGGCGGCACGCTGACCGCGGCGAATTTCCCGGTCGGCAACGCCGGCACCGGCAGCGTCGCGCTCAGTGGCGGCACGATCAGCATCACGGGCGAAAGTTACGTCGGCCTCAACAACCCCGGCGAGGCGACCATCACCTCCGGCACCTGGACCTCCGGGGGCGCACTCTACATCGGCCGCGGCGGCAGCTCGGGCACGCTCGCGTTGTCGGGCGGTTCGCTCTCCGCCATCGCGAGCACTATCGCGGGCGCCGGCCTCGACACCGGCTCGGGCTCTGCGACGGTCTCAGGCGGCACGTGGACGACGACCAATGTGTTCAACGTCGGTTATTCGGGCGTCGGCGAACTCACCGTCTCCGGCGGCACGGTGACCGCCGCCGAACTTCGCCTCGGCAACGAGGCGACCGGCGCCGGCACGGTCAACCTC
>CAYYVB010000303.1:3799-4316 GCA_964475035.1 uncultured Opitutaceae bacterium
ACCTCGACGGTGGCGTCATCGCCACCGCCGCGCTCGTCCGCGGTAACGGCTCCGCTTCCCTCGTCTTCGACGGCGGCACGCTCCGCGCTACCGGCAACAACGCCGGCTACACCTCCGGTTTCAGCGCCGGCGACTTCCAGATCAGCGCGGGCGGCGCGATCATCGACACGCAGGCGCACGCCGTCGGCTTCTCCGCCGTGCTGCAGGGCACGGGCGCTCTCACCAAACAGGGCAGCGGCACGCTCACGCTTTCCGGAACCAGCACCTACACCGGCGCCACCGCGATCGACGCCGGCACGCTCAACCTCACCGGCTCCATCGCCGACAGCAGCCTCACCACCGTCGCCTCCGGCGCCACGCTCACGGGCACGGGCACGGTCGGCGACCTCGTCATCCAGGCCAACGGCATCCTCGCGCCCGGCGCCTCGCCCGGCACGCTCAATGCCGGCGACACTACGTTTTCCTCGGACGGCATATTCCAGTTCGAACTCAACCAGGCGGGCAGCGGCGTCGCGGG
>CAYYVB010000304.1:0-4304 GCA_964475035.1 uncultured Opitutaceae bacterium
CTCCGAACACCTGTTACCCTTGTCTTCGGTCCAAAGAGTCCCCAACGCGTTCTCCTCCGAGCGCGTTGCGGTCAACGCGCTCCACCCTGAAAAGACCCTCTCGTTGCTCTAACCAGTGGGCATAAGGCCCTTGCTTTGGCTGCAACTATCTCACTTCCGCAGAAAGTGGTGCCAGAGGGCAGGATTGAACTGCCGACCAAGGGCTTATGAGTCCCCTGCTCTACCACTGAGCTACTCTGGCATTCTCCAGCGACTTTTGAGAGTCGCGAGTGGGGTAGAAGCCACAATTTCTGGCGGAAATCCACAAGATTTTTCTGCGCCAAATCCGTCCACGGATGCCACCCGCCGAAAACTATTTCCCTGCGCCGCTTTGGCGTGTTTCGTGTCTTTCGTGGCCTCCTCCTCATCCGCTTCCTTCGACCTCGTCATCCTCGCCGCCGGCATGGGCAGCCGGTTCGGCGGTCTCAAGCAGGTCCAGCCCGTCGGCCCGGCGGGCGAGTTGATCATCGAATACTCGCTCCATGATGCCAAGCGGGCCGGGTTTGATCGCGCGGTGCTCGTCATCCGCCGGGATATCGAGGCGGACTTCCGCGCCAGCATCGGCCGCCGGCTCGAGCAGCATATCGCCGTCGACTACGTGTTTCAGGAGGCCGACGATGTGCCTGCCGCGTTCCGCACTGCCGCTGCGACGCGCTCAAAACCTTGGGGCACAGGCCACGCCGTGCTCGCCGCCCGCCGCGCCGTGTCGCGTCCGTTCGCTGTCATCAACGCCGATGACTTCTACGGCGCCGCGGGCTACCGCGCGCTGGCCGCACACTTCGCCGCCGCCCCCGGAAGCTACGCGTTCGTCGGCTATCCGCTGCGCCAGACCTTGTCGGAGCACGGCACCGTCAGCCGCGGCCTTTGCGCCGTGGGCGCGAACGGGCGGCTCGAATCGATCACGGAACTGACCAAGATCGAGCGCACGGATTGCGGTGCGCGTTACACCGACCCGGCCGGCTTGGAGCAGCAGCTCACGGGCGAGGAAACGGTCTCGATGAACTTCTGGGGATTCACGCCCGCGGTTTTCGGACAATTGGAGGAGAAGTTCGCCGCCTTCCTTGCGGCCCGCAGCGGCGATCCGAAGGCGGAATTTTATCTGCCGACAGCGCTCAGCGAGTTGAATCAAAGCGGCGCTGCCGAGGTGCGATTGCTGCGCAGCGACGATGCGTGGTTCGGCATCACCTATCGGGAAGACCTCGTTTCCGCGCAGACCGCCGTGCGCGATCTCATCGTGGCGGGGCGATATCCGTCCCCGCTTTGGGGTTGAGGCGTATCCGTAGCTTGCGCGCTCACGTGCAACCTACATGCGGGCCCGATGCCGCTCAGAACTCCGCCAGGAGCGCTCGGAGTTCGCGCTCCGGATCTTCGTGTTCCTGCGCAATCGCGAGCTGCAAGGCCTGCTCCAACCACGGCTTCGAGTCGGCTTTCCTTCCGAGCGCGAGCAGCGTTTTTCCCAGGAGGATGCGCGCCATCATCCAGTCGGCTTTCTTCGCGGCGCAGATTTCCAAATGCCCGATCGCCTCGGCGGCGCGGTCCTCGCGGATCAGGGCCTGCGCCAGGCTGAAGCGGAACTTTTCGTTTTCCGGCTGCTGGGCGACGAGGGTGGCGAATTTCTCGGCGTTCATGTCACTCGGCGAAAATCACGACCGCCGTCGCGTTGTCGACGCCGCCGCGTTCGCGGGCGAGTTCGACGAGCACGCTGACCGCATCCGCCGGTTCGACGGCGTCGGCCAGATGACGCGCAATTTCGCGGGGCGTGATGCAGCGCGTGATGCCGTCGGTGCAGACCAGATAGCGGTCTCCGGCGACGATCGGGTGTGCGATGATGTCGCCCGTGAGCGGCGGCGGCTGGCCGACGCAGCGCGTGAGGGCGGCGCGGTTCTCGTGGAGCATCACGACCGGTTCGCCGCGGGCGGCGCGGGCCTTCATCTCGTTCTCGAGGTTGTGCTCGACGGTCAGCATCTCGATGTCGCCGGCGCGCAGCCGGAAGAGGGAACTGTCGCCGACATGCACGATGTGCAGCACGTCGTGCGCGATGTGCGCAAGCGTCAGCGTCGTGCCGATGCCGTGGCGCGGGCTGATCTCGCGGCCAAGATCGAAGACTGCCTGGTTGGAGAGGCGCAGACCGTCCGCGTAATGAGGCAGGCTGACGCGGCGTTGGGTTCGGAACCACTCGGCGAAGACCGCTAGCGCGCGACGGCTGGCCTGCGCGCCGCCGGGCAGGCCGCCGATGCCATCGGCCACGGCGTAGACCTGAAGTTCGTCATCGCAGAGCAGGTTGTCCTCGTTCTCCGAGCGGAGGCAGCCGATGTCGGAGAGGGAGGCGGAGCGCAGCTTCATGTTTTTCCAAATTGCCCGGGGCTGCCTCAAATGAAAGGACGAAAAACCTCGTCGCGATTGGCGCGGGTGAGTCGTTCGAATTCCGCGGTCGGGAGGCAGGCGACAAATTCACGCCCGTAGGGCTTGGTCAGCACGCGCGGATCGAGCACGGTCACGACGCCGCGATCGGTTTTGCTGCGGATGAGGCGCCCGATCCCTTGGCGGAACTTGCCCAGCGCGTCCGGCAGGGCGAGTTGGGCGAAAGGATTGCCGCCCTCCGCCGCGACCCACTCGGCGCGCGCCTGCGCCACGGGATGATTCGGCGGCTCGAAGGGCAGACGCGTGATGATGACCTGCGCCAGCGCGTCGCCCGGCACGTCGATGCCGGTCCAGAAACTGTCCGTGCCGAAGAGCACGCCGTTGCCCGCGGCGCGCAACTTTTCCGCCAGCGCCGAGCGCGAGACGCCCGCCTCCTGCACGAGGAGCGGCCGGCCGGCTTGTTGGTAATCCGGTGCAAGTCGGCGCGCGACTTCCTGCAAATCCCTGTAGCTGGTGAAGAGCACGAGCGAACCGCCGGCCGTCTTCAGCGTGCAGAACCGCACGTAGTCCGTGAGCACATCGAGATCGAGCCGGCCCTCGGCCGCGGTCGGTTCGGGGACGTCGCCGGCGAGATAGACGCGCATATTCCGTTCGAAATCGAAGGGCGACTTCTCGATCAACGTCTCGACCGCGTGCGCGCCGACCCGTTCGCGGAACGGCTCGATCGTGCTGCCGGTGGCGAGCGTCGCGCTGGTCAACACGCAGGCCGTGTGGCGCGAGAAGAGCCGTTCGCGCAACGCGGCCGACACGTCGAGCGGGGCGGTGCGGAGATGAAGGACGAGCTCGCGCCGCGCCTTGCCGGCTTCGAGCCAGTGGACATGCCCGTCGCGCGTGAGGTTCAGCCAAGAGGCGAGGCCTTCGCGGTAGGACGAGACGCGGCGGTGCTTCGCGGTGACCTCGTCCTGCGCGACGCCGTCGGGCAACTTTGTGCGGAGCGCGTCGAGGCGGGCGAGCACGGTGTTGAGCGGACCGGCGAGGACGTTCTCCGCGATGCCCGGCTCGCGCACGCGCTGCGTGGATTTGCCCAGCGGAATGCGCTCGGCGAGGCCGGCGAAGAAATACGCGGTCTGCTCGAGCGCGACTTCGACGGCGCGGCAGGCCTGGGTGTCGTCGTGTTTGACGAAGAGGCCCTTGGTCTTCGCGGGATTGAAGAGCGAGACGAGCAGCCGGCGCAGACCGAGAGAACTGAGCGAGAGGCCGAGGTGCTCCGTCGCGATGTCCGGCACGGTGTGCGCCTCGTCGAGCACGGCGAAATCCTCGAGCTTGAGGACGCCGCTGGCGGGGTTGTTCTCGAAGGCCTCGTTCACCGCCATGAGCGTGAAGAGGAGGCTGTGGTTGAGGATGAGCAGGTTCGCGGCGTCGCACTTTGCCTTCGCGCGGCGGTAGAAGCAGGAGCCGTCGTTGCAATTCTTCGCCGAGCAGGCGTCGGAGTCGGCGGAGATCTCCTCCCACACGTCCGCGCTGAGGCGCGGCTTGAAGTCGATGAGCAGGCCCGTCTCGGTCGTCTTCGCCCAGTCGGCGACGCGCTGGAGTTCGTCCTGCTCGGGCGATTGGAACAGCTCGCGCTTCTCCGCGAGCGCGCGCTTGAGTCGCGTCGTGCAGAGGTAGTTGCCCTTGCCCATGAGCACGGCGCTCGTGAAGTCGCGGTAGGCGGCAAGCTCCGGCACGGCGGCGAAGAGGCGGCGGCAGTTCGCGAGGTCCTTGTCGCGGATCTGCTCCTGCAGGGTCTTCGTGTGCGTGGAGACGATGAACTGCCGGCGCGTGTCGACCGCGTGCACGATGCCCGGCACGAGGTAGGCGAGGCTCTTGCCGACGCCGGTGCCGGCCTCGACGAGCAGGCTGGA
>CAYYVB010000305.1:0-4279 GCA_964475035.1 uncultured Opitutaceae bacterium
CAATACGACGCCACCTGCATGCTCGTGGAAAAGGTCTGGAAGGCCGCGCGCGCCTTCGGCCGCGAAGGCTACACCGTCGTCATTCACGGCAAGAGCGAACACGAGGAGACGAAAGCCACCTTCTCCAACACGCGTCGTTACGCGCCCTCGATCATCATCCGCTCACTCGAAGAGGCAAAGCTGCTCGGCCGCTACATCGCCCAACCTTCGCCCGATCTCCGGGCGGAGATCCTCTGCAAGTTCTCCGGCCTGCACACGCCGGGCTTCGATCCAGACCGGCACCTCGATCGCCTCGCGGTGGTCAACCAGACCACGCTGCTGATGAACGAGACCGCGGCCATCATCGATTATTTCAAGGGTGTGTTCGTCGCCCGCTACGGCGAGGGCGAGGGCCCGCGGCACGTCGGCGGCGCGGGAAAAAAGGATACGCTGTGCTACGCCACCCAGGTCAACCAGGACGCGCTCAGCCGCGCCCTCGAGCAACCACTCGACGCGGCCTTCGTCGTCGGCGGCAAGAACAGCTCCAACACCTACCAGCTTTACCGCCTCTGCGCCGACAAGCTCGGCGACCGTGCCTTTTTCATCCAGTCGGAGGACAGCATCCGCTCGCGCGACCAGATCGAGCACTACGTGTTTCCCGCCGCCGGGAAGGGCAAGGGCGGACATCTCGAGGTTCATCCGCTCTGGCCGAACGACGCCGCGCCGAAGCGCGTGCTTATAACCGGCGGCGCATCGTGTCCTGACGGCCTCGTGCAGCAGGTCATCATGCGCATCAACGCGCTCTTTCCGACTGAGTCTCTCCGCTCAATCGACTCGGTGCTGGCGGACTTGCGGTCGTAGCACAGGCGTTCCGCCAGTATCGATCAGCGATGCAGGCGAGACGCCTGCCCTACTTTCGAAACAAAAAGGCCGGACTCATCGTCCGGCCTGCGCAGATGGCAGCGCGGCGCTGCGGCGAACGGAGAGGTTAGAACTTCACGCTGATGCCGCCGCGGAGACCGACGGAGTTGCCGAGATCGATGCGGGCCGTGCGGCCACCGACCGATTGGTCGTAGTCGCCGAATTTCTGCATGGTCACGCCGGCGAACAGTCCGGTGCGCTCGTTGGCGACCCAATCCAAGGTGAGATCGGCATAGTAGCCGGAGAGAAACTTCGAAGCGGTGCTATCCTCGACGGTTGTCACCGGTTCGGCGACATCGGGCAACGTAAGGGATTCGATGACACTGTAGCTGCTGCCCGCGTAGGCACCGGCGACGCCGAGGCTGGCGCTGACGCCGAAGCTGGACCCGAGTTGAGCGCGCAGCGTGGGACCAAGGCGAATCATGGCATAAGCTCCTTTGATCTGCCAGTTGCCCTGCACGGCCGCGCCACCCGCGGTTGAGGCATCCTCACTCATCCCGGATGTGGGTGATTCGCGGAGCGGAACGGTGGTTTCAAATCCGAAAGAGTTGACGAGGTTATTGTCCACATCACGCAGTTCGCCGAAGGTCGGTCCGGCGCGGGTGCCGGCGGGCGGAGGCGTGCCGATGAACTCAAAATAATCCGTATGCCGGACCAGCGTGGAGGTGACGGTGCCGCCAGTCTTGGCGTTGATGTCATTGATTGCCAGGCCGGCGCTGAGGCTCCACTCGACCCGGCGGCCGAGTTTCCCAAGCTCGCGCGAGAGTTGCATCTCAATGCCGCCGCTGAAACTCTGCTCCTTCATCGCGGTCGCACCCTCACTGACGGCGCCGTAATTGCTCATCGCGACATGGTTGCCAACCAGCTGGGCGTCGGTGGCGTAACTCCAGTTGCGGGTCTGGTTGGGGGTGTAGCTCAGGTAGTCACCGTTGACCACGGTCACATTGTTCACGGTCGCAGTCGTCTGGTAGCGTCCTCCGGGCGTTGAGGTCTGGATCAAGTTGCCCTGCGCGTCGCGCACATAGTTGCCATTGGAATCGAGCTGAACCTCGCCACGGGCCAAATCATCACGCAGACGGTCGGTGGCGATGGTGCCGTTGTCGTAGATCCGATCTGAGCCATCCTCCAGCGGAGTTGATGGGCGGAGCGGGATATTTCCGAGGTTGCCGAAACTCACCGCGGCCCCGGAACTGAGAGCTCGAAACCCGAAAGTGACGGTGTTCTTCGGGACGTAGACTTGGAAACCGGGATTGTCGAAATCGATACGGGTATCCTCGTCAGGCGCGGTTTGCGCATGCGCCGGCAGGGTCAGGCCAGCCAGCAGGGATGCAGCGATGAGAACAGGGCGGAAGTTCATTCAGGAAGAGGCAGGAAGCAGAGGGCTGGGAGTTGGAAAAGCCAAACAGAATCTTGTTCCTCAGGCCTTTTCGATGGGCTCGGGCGGCTCGTCTTTGAGCAGCCCCAACTGGCGTGCCTTGCGCTTCAAATCCTCCTCCTTCTGCTCGAGTTCGGTCTCTTTTTCCTGCTGCTGCTGCATCTTGGAGAAGAGCATCGCCTCGCTCTGCTCGAGGAACTCCTCGCGGTCGCGCAGGCCCTGCCGCTGCTCCTTGAGCGTGGCCTCCTGCCGGTCGAGTTCATCCTTCAATTTCCTCAGGGCCTCGGCCTGCTCGGACGAGACAGCGGCGCCTGCGGGCGCCTCTTTGCGGGCGGCTTCGAGGACGCGTTCGCGGGCGGCGAGCAAGGCTTCGGCCTCGGCGAGTTCGCGCTCGCGCTCGGCGAGCCGGGACTGGGCTTCGGCCACGGCTTGATCGCGTTCGGCGACCTTCATCTCGAGCGCACGGATGGCCTTCTGCAATTCGTCGACCTGCGTGCCGGAGAGACTGGCCGGGGCATCAGCGCCCCAAGGTGGACGAGACTGCGAGAGGATGGCGTCGATCGACTTGCGGGCCTCTGCCGTGGCGGCATCGGCCTCTTGGGCACGCAAGAGCGGGCTGGCGCGGCGCGGCAACACCAAGGGTCGGGCACCGCCGGGTTTGACGGATAGTCCGGGTTTGGGTGCGCCGGGCGCCGGGAACGCCGGCGGAGGCGGAAACGAAGGAGCGGGACGCGGGGGCGGAGGCGGCTGATTTTCCACTGCGACTCAGCAGTTTCAGCCGCGACCGAACAGGCGCGAGAAAAAACCACCCTTCTTCTCTTCCGGCTGCGCCGCCGCGGAGGCGGGCAAATGCGGTCGCATCGCGTGGGCGGCGATGGCTTCACGGGCCGGATCGTTGATCACGACCAGGATTCGCTCGAGCGTTGTGCCACCGGCAATCTGGGTGAGCAGAGCCTGCTTCTGGTCTTTGAACCAACCGAGCGTCGCTTCCATCGCGATGCGGACCCGACCCTCGAGCTTGGCTTGGTTGTCCGGCGTCAGAGTTGCAGCGGCTCCGGCATCGGCGGCGGGGAGCTTGGCGCCATAAGCGCGGGCGAGGCCGAGCTGCTCCGGGCGGGACAGGCCGGCGACGGCTGGTGCGAGACCGAGCGCCTCGGGCAGGTGCAGGCCGGTGGAGCCACGACGGAAAGGCAGGAACTGGCCGATGCCCTCCTCGTCGCCGTGCGAGAGCGCGTTGAGCAAGGACCGGAAATCACCGCCGATGACGACGCGAGTGGACATTTGCTGCGCGAGGTTGGCGAATTCGCCGATGGTCTTGACGCCTTCGGAGGCGCAGACAGCGCGCGTGCCTTCGCTGACGTTGACGAGTGTGAGCGGGTAACCCTCGGGAATGCCGAGGCGGCCGAGGGTCTTGAGGACGGGATTCTCCTTCGCGGAGGATTCCTCGACTTGGGCGACCATGTCGCCAAACGGATCGTCGAAGGCGAGCGTCTCCTTCAGGATGCCGATGAGATGGTCGGCTCGGTCGGTCTTGCCGGCGATTTCCGGCAGCATGAGCAGTTCGTCGTAATTGAAGTCGATGTATTTGGACGGCTTCTCTTCGTCGCCGGAGTGCGGCCAAGGCGTCGTGTCGAGGCTCTCGGCCAAGCTGCCGAGCGAGGTGTCGGCCATGATCGAGTTGCGGAAGCGTTTCCGGATTTCATCCCATTCGGTGGCGGTGAATTTCGGCATGGTAAGGTCCCTCAGGCGTTCAGGTCGTGGGCGTGTGCTCGATGATCTCGACGGCGAGCTGGCGGTAATCGTTGGCGACGCTGTCAGCTTCGCCGCCCTCGGTGCCGACAAGGCTGACGGGCAGGCCGAGCGTGACGGCGCGGCGCACGACCATCGCATCGCGGATCTGGGTGCTGAAGATCTTGGCTGTCGGAGAGCAGCCGCGCTTCTGGGCCTTGAATTGATTCAGGCGAAGCTGCATGCGCATCTTCGGCACCTCGATGTCGGTGTTGG
>CAYYVB010000306.1:0-1654 GCA_964475035.1 uncultured Opitutaceae bacterium
ATGTTGCGCTCGTTGGGCTTGTAGGTCATAGGCAGCGGGATGAGCGCGATCTGCGCGCCGGGACCGGTGGTCGCCTGCAGCGCCGGGGCGTTGCTGACGGCGTTGCGCATCTGCAGCGTGGAATTCGGGTAATAGGCGCGGACGTTGACCTGGAAGGGCAGGCGCGGGTGCTGCACGGATTTCTGGTTCGCGACCAAGTCCTCCGGGAGCGACACGACCTCGTCGTAGTCGGGGGAGCTGCGGTCGATGAAGACCAGTTCGTTTTCGTGGAAGCTTTCGGAGTATTGCTTCGTCTCGCGCTCATCCATGCGCAGGAAGCTCTCCTGCTGCCAGAGGCCGGTGAAGAGTTCGCCGAGGAGCAGGATGATGATGCCGGCGTGCGCGATTTGGATGCCGGATTTCTTCCACGTGAACTGGAAGCGATAGACGTGCGAGCAGATGAGGTTGATCAACAGCAAGCCACCGATGAAGTAGCCGCCCGGAAACACGGGGATGGCGACGCCGGTGTTGGGGATCTGCCAGAGGACGGCGAAGCTGCGGAAGTATTTTTCCTGCACGGCCCAGATGCCGAGGTTGACCTGGTCGAGCGTGGCGACGAACACGAGCACGAGCGACAGGATGAGCAGCACGACGGTGAGCTGCAGCGACGTGAAGAAGTCCCGGAATTGGCGGAGCGTGGGATGCATGGGCGGGAAGGGTGGAGAGGGTTCAGCGGACCTTGACGGTCAGGAGGAAGGCGCGGAACGCGTCGCGTTCGCGCGCGATGAGTGCGTCGGGGCCGGTGAGCTTGAAGAACCAAGTCTCTTTCTGGTGCGGCACGATGCCGCCGAGGAGTCGGATGCCACTCGGACCGGCCAGCTCGACGACGTCGATGTGCAGGCCGTTGGCGTCGATGTGTTCGATGCCGCGGTCGATCTCCGCACCGTCGGCCGGCGCGAGGCCGATCTGGCCGCGCCAGCGGTTGATGTTGGCGTGCAGCCCGCTGGTGTCGCCGGGAAAGGCTGTGATGCTCAGATCGCCGGCGCCCTCGGGCCCGTTGATGGCGTAGCTGCCCTTGCGGACGGAACCGGGATTTTTCGCCTGCCAGCTCTCGGGCGCGGTCCAGACCAGCGCGTTGCCCGCGGCGACCGCGGAGCTCGGGAGAGCGCCCATGGCGGAACCGTCCGGCGCGGTGGCGACCGGTCCGACGGCAGGCGCATTCGCGCCGATGGGCGGATGACCGTCCGGCAGCGTGCCGTTCATCGCGGCAGGTGCGGGCTGCGCAGGCGCGACGGGAGCGGGGCGGGCTTCTTTGGCGGTGCGATAGACGACGATGTCTCGTTCTCTGCAACCGGTGGTGACGAGAAGCGTGGCGACGACCAACGTTGGCGTGGAATAACGAAGGAGCATTTGCGGGTTTCTTGAATCTCTGCGCCGCGAAAGGGCAACACGAACCGGACGGGAATTCAGAGTGGGCGCATTAATTAGCAAAAGATGCACACAGCAGGAATTTTGCTGCGAACCTCCGCGCGCACCGTCATTCGATGGCGCATGCGAATCATGCCGTTGGGCGACTGCGCCCTGCGAGTGGAGCTGGGGGAAACGATCGATGAGAAGACACACGCGCGCGTCGCCGCCGCCGCGGCGGCGATCGATGCGGCCGCGTTGCCCGGCG
>CAYYVB010000306.1:1664-4261 GCA_964475035.1 uncultured Opitutaceae bacterium
CCCGGCGTGTGCGAATTGGTGCCCGCTTACACGACGATCACCGTGCATTACAATCCCGCCGCGGTTTTCTCCGCGGGCGCGCCGACGGAAAATCTCGCCGGCTGGCTCGGGGCGCGGATCGAGGAGGTGCTTGCGTCGGCGGGTCCGACCAAGCCGGTGCGCGGGCGGACGGTCGTCGTCCCGGTGTGTTACGACGCGGAATTCGCGCCCGATCTCGCGCGCGTCGCCGCGCAGGCAAAGCTCCCGCCGGAGGAGGTGGTGCAACGTCACGTCCAAGCTGATTATTGGGTGGCGCTCGTCGGTTTCGCGCCGGGATTTCCCTATCTTGCGGGTCTGCCGGCGGAGCTGGCCACGCCGCGTCACGCACGGCCGCGCACGAGCGTTCCCGCCGGCTCGGTCGGCATCGCGGGCGCGCAGACCGGCATCTATCCGCTGGGCACGCCTGGCGGGTGGAACCTCATCGGCCGCACGCCGGTCCGGCTCTTCGATCCACAACAGGATCCGCCCGCGCTGCTCCGTGCCGGCGATCGCGTGCAGCTTCGCGCCATCGCACGTGCCGAGTTCGACCGGCTCGCGCAGGAGGTGGCCCGATGATCACCGTCCTCAAACCCGGTCTGCTCACCTCGGTGATGGACCTCGGCCGTCCCGGCTACCAGCGCCACGGCGTCGTGGTCGGCGGCGCGCTGGACCGCTTCGCCGCGCGCGTGGCCAACATGATCGTCGGCAACGATGACGGCGCCGCGCTGCTCGAGATCGCGCAACTCGGACCGGAGCTGCGTTTCGCCGCGGACGCGCTCGTCGCGTGGTGCGGCGGCGGCTACGAGCCGCAGGTCGCGGGCCAGCCGCTCCCGCGCGACCGCGCCGTGCGGATCGCGGCGGGCGAGACGATCTGGTTCGGCCCGGCGCGCAGCGGCCTGCGCGCGTGGCTGGCGGTGGCCGGCGGCATCGACGTGCCGCTCGTGCTCGGCAGCCGCAGCACGTATCGGCGCGCGGGCTTCGGCGGATTGCACGGCCGTCCCTTGCAGGCCGGCGACGAATTGCGAACCGGCACGCCGTCGGAGTGGGCGCTCGCGCGGGTGAAGTCCGCCGCGCGCAGCTCGGCGTGGTCCGTGCGCCCCGACACGCTCGGGCTGGCGCCGGAGCCGGGCCGGGTGCGGGCGATGATCGGTCCGGAGTGGGACTGGTTCACGCTGCGCGCGCAGCAGGCGTTCTTTGCCAGCGAGTGGCGCGTGACGAAGGACGCCGACCGCATGGGCGTGCGCCTCGAAGGCCCGGAGCTGCCGCTGAGCGAGACGCGCGAGATGATTTCCGAGGGTGTCAACGAAGGCGTCGTGCAAGTGCCCGCGGGCGGCGCGCCAATCGTGCTGTTGGCCAGCCGGCAGACGGTCGGCGGCTATCCGCGCCTCGCCGCCGTGGCCGCGGTCGATTTGGGCCGGATGGCGCAACTGGCGCCGGGGGCGACGCTGCGTTTCACGCAGATCACGCTCGCGACCGCGCATGAGGTTTACCTCCGGCGCGAACGCGACCTCAACCGCGTCCGTGCCGGCCTCGCACGTCTGCCCGCCTGAACCACCCCATGCTCCGCATCGACCTGAACTGCGATCTCGGCGAAGGCGCCGGCCAGGACACGGAACTGATGCCCCTCATCACGTCAGCCAACATCGCCTGCGGTGCGCACGCCGGCGATGTGATGACGATGCGCGACACGATCATGCTCGCGCTGCAACACGGCGTCGCAATCGGCGCGCACCCGGGTTTCGCGGACCGCGAGCATTTCGGCCGGCGCGAACTGAAAATCGAGCCGCATGAAGCTGCGATGCTAGTATTTGAGCAGGTGCAAAAATTGCAGGAGATTGCTCATGCAGCCGGGACGTTTGTGCATCACGTCAAACTTCACGGTGCGCTCTATAACATGGCGTCACGAGATTCTGCACTGGCCCAAGCGATCATCGATGCACTCTGGGTAACTGAGAAGCGACCCAAGCTATATGCGTTGTCAGGTAGTGTGCTTGAGAGGTTGGCCCGCGCACATCCAGATTTTGATGTGGCGAGCGAGGTTTTTGCGGACCGGACCTATCAGGCCGACGGCTCGCTTACGCCGCGCTCGCGTGCGGATGCGTGTGTCGCGGACGAAAGCACGGCGGTCGCGCAGGCGCTGCGGATGCTGCGCGAGGGCCGGGTGCGGGCGACCGACGGCACCGAGGTGGCGATCCGCGCCGATACGCTGTGTCTGCACGGCGACGGCGCGCACGCGGTCGAATTCGCGCAGCGCATCCGCGCGGGCTTCGCACAGGCGGGCGTGGAGGTGCGGAGGTTCGGCGCATGATCAAGCTGCTCGGCATCGTGCTCATCGCGGTGGGATTTGCGTTCCGGTGGAACGCGCTGCTCGTGGTGCTGCTGGCAGGGATCACGACCGGGTTGCTGGCGGGGTTTTCGTTGCGCGAGATCGTGCAGCTGACGGGGCAGTTCTTCGTCGACAACCGCGCGCTGACGCTGCCGGTGATCCTGCTCGTGCCGGTGGTGGGGATCTTGGAGCGGCACGGGTTGCAGCAGCGGGTGGCGGCGTTGATGCGCCGCGCGAAGGCGGCGACGCCGGG
>CAYYVB010000307.1:0-4236 GCA_964475035.1 uncultured Opitutaceae bacterium
CTCAAGGCCGAAGTCTCCGCCGCCCCCGGCCGCAAACCCTGCATCGCCCTCGTCCGCGTCGGTGACGACCCCGCGTCGGTCTCCTACGTGAAGAAAAAGCAGGCGACCGCCGCCGAGATCGGCATGGAGAGCCGCCTCATCCTGCCGCCGGTCACGATCACGCAAGCCGAGCTCGGCGCGTTGATCGACCAGCTCAACGCCGATCCCACGGTCGACGGCATCCTCGTCCAATCGCCGCTGCCGAAAGGCCTCGACGAAGTCGCGATCTTCCGCCGCATCAGCGCGGAGAAGGACGTCGACGGCTTCCACACGCTCAACCTCGGCAAGCTCGCGCAGGAGGACGAGACCGGCTTCGTCGCCTGCACGCCCGCCGGCATCATGGAATTGCTCCAGCGCGCGCAGGTGTCGCTCGCCGGCAAGCACGTCGTCGTGCTCGGCCGCTCGCTCATCGTCGGCAAACCCGCCGCGCTCCTCGCCGTGCAACGCAAGGCCTGGGCCAATGCCACGGTCACGATCTGCCACTCGCAGACCGCCAATCTCCCCGCGCTGACGCGCCAGGCCGACGTGCTCATCGCCGCTATCGGCAAGGCGGAGTTCGTCACCGCCGACATGGTGAAGCCCGGCGCCGTCGTCATCGACGTCGGCGTCAACCGCGTGCCCGACGCGACGAAGAAGTCCGGCTACCGCCTCACCGGCGACGTGCACTTCCCGAGCGTCTCGCCGCTCTGCGCGAAGATCACACCCGTCCCCGGCGGGGTCGGTCCGATGACCGTCGCGATGCTGATGAAGAACACCGTCAAGGCCTGGCGCCAGCACCGCGCCGCCGCTAGGTAAACCACCCCGGCGCGCCCCGGCACCCGATGCTTGCCTCGGTGCGCGCGGCACCGTTTCCTTCAGTCCCGACATGCCCTCCAAGATTCTCGTCGTCGACGACCAGCCGATCAATGTCCAGCTGCTGAAGCGGAAGCTCGAACGCGAAGGCATGACCGTCGCCACCGCGTTCTCCGGTCGCGAGGCGCTCGACCTCGTCGCCGCCGACAAGCCGGACCTCATCCTCCTCGACGTCATGATGCCCGACATGGACGGCATCGAAGTCTGCCAACGCCTCCAGACCGACCCCGCGACCAAGGTCATTCCCGTGATCTTCATCACCGCGCGCACCTCGAAGGAGGGCAAGATCGAGGGCCTCGGCGTCGGCGCGGTCGACTACATCACCAAGCCCATCGACCTCGACGAGACGCTCGCCCGCGTGCAGACGCAGCTGCGCTTCGTGGCGATGAACCGTGAGCTGATCGAATTGCAGCGCCGGCTCGGCGAGTCGCGCCGCGCCGCCACCCTCGGCGCCGTGACACAGGGCATCGCGCACAACCTGAACAATCTCCTCGGCGTCGTCATCGGCTACGTCGACCTCATCAAGGCCTACCACGAGAAGCCCGAGTTGGTGAAAAAGAACGCCCAGCACCTCGAGGACGCCGTCAACCGCATCGTCGCCATCATCAAGCAGCTCACGAACCTCGTCGTGAAGCACAAGCCGCAGCTTGCGCGCCTCACCCTGCCCCGTCTCCTTGAGGCCGCGGTGCGCCGCTATCAGGGGGAAAACCGCATCGATCAACCGATCCGGATCGACAACCCGCTCGGCGACCTCGCCCTCGAGACCAACGCGGAGGTCTTCGAGGACTCGCTCGCCAAGTTGCTCATCAACGCTTGGGAAAGCTATCACGACGCCCCTGACGAACAGCGCAGCATCACCGTGCGCACCGAAGTCGTCGAGCGAGGCGAGGACGGGCGGCAGCTGCTCGTGCACGTCGAGGATGGCGGACGCGGGCTCGACCAAGAGACCCTCGATCATGCCTTTGAGCCCTTCATCAGTTCCAAGCACACGGTCGGCGTGGGCATGGGCCTGACCGTGGCGCGGCACTCGATGCGCAATCTCGGGGGTGAAGTCACGCTCGCCAACCGCGAGAACGGCGGCGCCGTGGCGACGTTGCGTCACCCGCTCGAGCGCAAGGCCAAGAGCGCAGGCGCGGCCTGATCGGCAGGAATGCGCGACAGCGCGAGTGGCCGTAGGCAGGCGATGCTCTGACGCGCCGCGTGGCGCGAGCGCAGAATCTCTAGGGCAGATCCGCCCGTCACGGCAGCACGTCGATCCAGAACGGGGCGAAAAGCTCCGTGCCCCCGAGGTTGACCTGCGCCCAGATCACGAACCGGCCGGCCTGCGGGACCGTGACCTTGAAAGTCAGCTCGGGGCGCAGCGCGTCGGGTTTTTGGTTGAGATCGGTCTGGTCGGGATGGAGGTGCGCGAAGCCCGTGCGCTCTTCGTCGAATGCCACCAGATGCGCGAAGGCGTCCATCACCGGCTGGAACGGCACCGGCTTCTTCTCCGCTCCTTGCGTCTCGATGCGGAAACGCAGCTCCGCCGGCACGCCGGCCTTGAAGTAGGATGGCGTCACGAGTTCGAAGTTGTAGCCGGCCGCCTGCCAGAGCTGGTTCGTGCTGCGCGTGACGCGCGCCACCTCGCCCGGCACGGTGAAGTCAACCGAGGCGTAGAGTCCGCGCGCCGTGGCGGCGGGGGTGAAATCGGCGAACACGCGATAAAGGCCCGGGCGGTTCGGCGTCATTTCGAAGACCCATTCGCCCGGACGCGCGCCGGGCTCGGGGTGGAGATGCTGGTAATCGTTCAGCGTAGGATCGACGACCATCAGGTGCAGCTTGCGCGTGTGCGCGACGAGCAGGTCAGCCGGGCCGATCGGCTTGCCGCTGGCCGTCGCCATCGTGAGCGTGAAGCGCACGGGCCGTCCGACGGCGGGCGCGGCGTCGCCCTTGAGCGCGAGTTGCACGGGGGATTTCGCGGCGATGACGGGGATGAACTGCGGGCTGTTCGGGTCGCAGAACTCGATCGCACCCTTCTCGGCCACGCGGAAATCCATGTGGTTGAGATCCGAGCCGACGGGCAGCCAGCGCATGAACACGTAGAAAGCGAGCGCGCCGGCCGTGATCAGGCCGAGGGAGCGGAGTTGCGGGCGGGTGAGCGTGGCGGCGGTGGACATGGTCAGCGCTGGAGACGGGGGAGAAATTCCTGCACATCCCACCGGCTGCCGTCGACGCGGTGCGTGATGCGGCCGGAGGGATCGATGAGCACGGTGGCGAGGTTGTGTTTGATGGTGGCGCCCTCGAACTCGCGGATGATGCCCATCTGAGCGAGCAGGTGGCGCACGGCGGCGTCGGGGCCGGTGAGGAACGACCAGTTGGCGAGGTCGAGTCCGCGGAGCTCGGCGTATTCCTTCAGCACGCCGGGCGTGTCGTATTCGGGGTCGAGCGAGACGGAGACGAACTCGACGTCGCTCAAGCCCGCGGTCTTCACGGCCTGCTGGAGCTCGGACATCTTCTGCGTCGCCGCCGGGCACATGGTCGCAATCGGGCAGCGCGTGAAGATGAAGTTGAGGACGACCTTCTTGCCGCGAAAGCGCGCGGCGGTGACCGTGCGTCCTTCCTGGTCGAGCAACGTGAAATCGGGCGTGGGCTCGCCGACCTCGCGATAGACGCCCTTGCCGCGCATGGCGGTGTCCTGCGCGAGGGCCTTGGCGCCGGCCTCGAGCGCGCGCACGACCTGCGTGTCGTCGGGCCAGATCTTCTCGAGGTAGTAATCGCCGTTGCGCTCGACCATCTCGGCGCGGATGCGCTGGCCGGGTTTGGCGTTGGCGGCGTCGGCCTTGGTGACGCGAAATTCCATCGTCATCATCGGCATGTAGCCGGGGATCTCGTCGTGGGTGACGATCATGATCTTCTGCTCGACGTCGGCGCTGAGCGTCTCGCCCGTGAGCGCGAAGCGCGGCTCCTGGCCGCGGCGCTTCACCTCAGCGAGGTATGCGTCGGCGGTGAGCTTCGAGTCCTTGGTGAACACGAGCGGCCCCTCTTCGGCGGCAGCCGCAGGCTTGTCGGTGCGTCCACAACCGGCGAACAGCGCGAGTGCCATAAGCGCACCCGCGGCGAACCGCGCCACCATCGAATACCTCGGAGTCATCGTCCTGACCCATTTGCCAACGGGAGAAATTGTCAAAAGGTTTGCGCCCGTTTCGGCCGAACTATCACTTCGCCTTTCCCTTCGTCCCCCGCACCTGATGAACCGAACCTCCACCTACCAACCCGCGCTCGCGTGGTGTGCCACGCTGGGCAGCGTGTGGGTTTTCGTGCTCGTGACGCTCGGCGCCTTCACCACCAGCATCGGCGCCGGCATGG
>CAYYVB010000308.1:0-2720 GCA_964475035.1 uncultured Opitutaceae bacterium
GCAGCACGGCGTGGATCAGCGCGCGCGAATCGTCGCCGGATTGCGGCTCGATCGCGACCCAGTCGCCCACGGCGGGCATGGCGGAGAGGCCCGTTGTCTCGGCGAGGAATTTACCCGTGCATTGCGCGAGGCGCGCGGTGGCGGGCGTCGTCACTTCCCAGAAACCCTTCAACTGGAGCGTGACGCGCGCGGGTTCGCGTCCGGTCGCGGCGTGCGGCGCGAAGGCGGCGGCAAGTTCGTCGTTCCAGCCGAGATCGGCGAGGGTCATGTGCGCAGGCTGGCAGCGGGCGGGCGGGGCGCGCAACGTCGCAATGGCGCGGGGCCTTGCAAGGCATGCGCACGCTTCCGCAAGGCGTGCAGGGGAAGGGCGCGGCGGGCGGGGTAAAATGCCGGCATGAACTCGGTCCCCGCGCTCCCGCTCTCCCCGGCTCCGGCCGCTCATGCCGCGCCGCCCGCGACCGCGCCGGGTCGTCCCGCTGCCGGCCGGCCGCGCGGGTCGTGGCATTACGAGCGCAGCGACCGCCCGTGGCTGATGCTGCTGCTGAGCCTGTTCATCTCGGGCACGCTACACGCCGTGCTGCTCTACGGGTTCAACGCCCCGAAGAAAGTCGTCCGCGCCGCCGTGGCCCAGGAGATCGAGATCGTGCAGATCACCATGCCGGACCTGAAGGAAGACGAGGAGCCGCCCGTCGAGGACTTGGCGGGACAGGAACCGGACGAGTCGCCGGCCGTCGCGGTGCCGATGCTGGCCGACGTGCCGTCGGCGGTGAACGTGAGCGCCTTCGTCCAGCCCTTGCAGTATGTGCCGGAGGTGAACTCCAACCTCGCCGCGGCGAAAGTCTCGCAGATCCCGCTGCACATCGCCCGCGGCGGACGCAGCCTGGCGAGTCTCGGCCAGATCTTCGAGATCTCGCAACTCGACCGCGCGCCGACGCCCATCGCGCAACCGTCGCCGGTGTTTCCGTTTCAGTTGAAGAAGGATTACAGCGAGGCCGTGGTCTGGGTAGAGTTCATCGTCGATCCCGCCGGCAACGTCGTGAATCCCGTCGCCCAGCCCGCGGTGCACCGCGACTTCGAGACGGCGGCGGTCGCCGGCGTGGCGAAGTGGAAATTCCGGCCCGGCCAGAAGGCGGGCAAGAAGGTGTCGACCCGCGTGCGCGTGCCGCTGCGTTTCGAAGTGGTGCCGGACTGAGCGCGGGTGCGCCCCGTGACGAGTGCGCGTGCCTACGCAGCCCTGCGTATGGCCGGCGTGCGGAGTTGTTGTTAGAAAGTCCGGTGCGCCGCCGCCCTTGGCCGCGCGTCCCTGTTCCTGCAACCCCGCCCGCCATGAATCTGCTCCTCCGCTCGTCCTTCGCCGCCGCCGTGCTCGCGGCCGCCGCCGTTCCCGCCCTCGCACTCTCCGCCAACGACGCCGGCGACCTCGTTCGCGCCCAGGTCCTCATTGGCAAGGTCATGAAAGTGGTGGAAAAATACCGCGAGGTCACCGTGCAGCTGGAGGCGCCGCCGCCCATCGCCGGCAACAAGGGTCGCTACTTGCTGCCCTACAAATCCACCGGCGAACTCACGCCCTGGGCCGCGAAGATCGTCGGCGTCGCCGCGAGCAAGGTTGTCGGCGAAAAGGTCGGCGAAAAAGCGACCGAGGCGCTCGCGTCGAAGGTGCCCTTCGGCGGGCTCGCCGGCGGCTTGCTGAAGAAAAAATCCAAGGAAGTCGCCGCCAACGCGTTCCTCGGCGGTCCCGAGTTCATCAAGCAGAACTCCGACCTCTCCTTTGCCAATCTCGACGACTACGCCGTTTACCTGCACGTGCGCCACTCGGGTGACGGCACCTACCAGCAGGCCGTCGCCGCCGCCATGGCGCTCTATCCCGACCTCGAGGGCCGCTTCGAGGGCGCGGTGAAGAACGCCTACCGCACGCAGTCCGCCAAAGCCGGCAAGAAGGTGAACTGAGCGAACGCCGCCAAAAAATTCTGTGGTTGAGCGGGAGAGATACACCCGCCGCCCAGGTTAAGATCTCCGGCCCCGCGTCCCCGATTTTGGGCCGGGGCCGGAATTATTTTCGGCAGTGGGGCGGGCGCAGGCGCAGACCGGCATGGCCAGGTTGCCCTGCTTGATCTACAGCAGCTTCGACCCGCTCTCACCCGGACGCCAGAAGAGCGCGGTGTGGCCGACGGCGCCGACGCAGTGGCACGCGGCCTCGGCGGCGATGCGGTCGCAGAGCTCCGCGCGTTCGTGCCGGTCCTGTCCGCCGGTGAAACGCAGCTTTACGAGCTCGCGCGTGTCGAGCTGGCGCAGCAGCTCGGCGAGGAACTCGGTCGTCACGCCGTCGCGGCCGAGCCACGCGTGGTCGGGCAATGTCTGGCCGAGGCCGCGGAGCTTGGTCTTTTGCGCGCCGGTGAGGGTGGGGAGGGAGGTCATGCGGAAAATTCGCCGAGCGGCAGTTCGCGCCAGGCACCGGGCGCGAGGTCGCCGAGCGTCAGATGGCCGAAGCGCACGCGGTGCAGCGTCAGCACTTCGCAGCCTTGGCTGGAAAACATGCGGCGCACCTGATGGTAGCGGCCCTCGGTGAGCGTGAGCTCCGCCTCGCGCGGACCGAGCGCGCGCAACTGCGCGGGCGCACAGGGCTCGGTCTCGCCGTGCAATATCAGCGTGCCGGCCGCGAAGCGTTCGGCGAGCCCGGCGGGCAGGTCGGCGTCGAGCGTGGCGCGGTAGGTTTTCTCCAC
>CAYYVB010000308.1:2820-4233 GCA_964475035.1 uncultured Opitutaceae bacterium
TCGATCCACGCGCGCGCCTCGCGGCGGGAGCAGTAGCCGAGGTTGGCGAGGAGTTGGTCGAGCCGGCGGGACACGCGGGGAGGGGACCGCAGAATGGGTTCGTCCGTCGAGCCGATTTGCGCGTAGTGAGGGGGCGATGCTGGCATTTATCCTTTTCCTTGTCGCGCTCGCCTCGGCGCTGGCCTCGTTGCTCGCGTGGATGCCGGCCCCGGTGTGGCCGGGGTGGTGGAAGCTCGCGATTGCCGTGGGCGAGTTCGGTCATCTTTTCGTGCTGCTGCCGCTCGGCGTGGCGGGTCTCGCGGCGCTGGCGCTCGACGGGTGGCCGCGCGGCGTGACGCTGGTGCTGTGCGGCGTGGCGGTCGTCGGGTTGCTGCGGCCGGCGTGGACGGCGGGCCGGATGAGCGCGCGGTTGCCGCAGGATTTGGCGGAGTCGCTCGGCACGGAGGCGGCGGTGCGGGCGGAAGCGGTCTTTACGTGGACGCGGTTGTTTTTAGCGCCAACGCCGCCTCGCGTGGCGGTGCGCACGGAGACGTTCGCGCGCCATGTGGACGGCGAGTTGCGGTTGGATTTTTATGCGGCGGCGGGGATGGCTCCGGCGCCGTGTCTGGTCGTCGTGCATGGCGGCGGCTGGGATGGCGGCGATCGCGCGCAGCTGGCGGAGTGGAATCACCGCTGGGCGGCCCGCGGTTATGCAGTGGCGGCGATCTCGTATCGACTCGCGCCGCGGCATCGCTGGCCCGCGCAGCGCGAGGACACGCTCGCGGCGCTCGCTTGGCTGAAGGCCAACGCCGCGCGGCTCGGGATCGATGCGGGGCGTTTCGTCATGGTCGGCCGCTCGGCCGGCGGGCAGATCGCGGCGGCGGTGGCCTACGGCGCGCAGGATCCGGCGATCGTGGGCGTGGTGTCGTTCTACGCGCCGCACGACATGCCGTTCGCGTGGAGCGTGTCGCGCGAGGACGATGCGTTGAATTCCGTCCAGCTGATGCGCCAGTATCTCGGCGGTCCGCCGGACACGCCGGAGCGCGCGGCGTTGTATGCGTCGGCCAGCGCGCAGGCGATGGTCGGTCCGCTCACGCCGCCGACACTGCTGATCCACGGGAGGCCGGACACGCTGGTGTGGTATCGGCACAGCGAGCGGCTCGCGGCGCGGTTGCGCGAGGCCGGCGTGAGGCATCACCACCTCGAGTTGCCGTGGGCGACGCATGGATTCGATTTCAATCCTGACGGTCCCGGCGGCCAATTGGCGGATCACGCGGTGGCGGCGTTTTTGCGCGCCGTGACGCGTCGCGAGTGATTCCGCCGCCCGGGCGTGACTGAGTTTAGGCTGGCGTCAGTGGGGGCTTGCGGGATTCATGCTCCTCACATGTCCAACTGGGAATACAAAGTCATCACCAGCGGCAAGGGCGGCTTCGC
>CAYYVB010000309.1:0-4229 GCA_964475035.1 uncultured Opitutaceae bacterium
TGCCGGGGGTTCCACCCGTTCCCATCCCGAACACGGCCGTTAAGCCCCGAGCAGCCAATGGTAGTAGGACGTTAGGTCCCGCGAGAGTAGGTCGTTGCCAGGTTTATGGCCCCGATGTTGCGTAAGCAGCGTCGGGGCCTTTTCTTTTATCCCGGTCCCCCTTGCAACTGCGCCGGCCGAAATCGCATTCATGCGTTTTCAGTCAAACCGTAATTCTTGCAGCGACGATGTGGTCATGACGCCGCGTCCACTTGCCAAGGCTCTTCTGGAACTGCTGCGTCCGACGGGGCGTTTGCTAGAACCATGCGCCTTAGACGATGCGTTTCTCGATTACATGCCTCCGGGGACGGACTGGTGTGAAATTTCACGAGGAAGAGACTTTTTCTCATTCACCGAGACTGTCGACTGGATCATTACGAACCCGCCGTGGCGTCAGATTCGGCCGTTTTGCGTCACTCGTTTCAATTGGCCGATCAGGTGTCATTCCGGATGACGATCATTCATGCTTGGACTCGAGCAAGGTTAAGGGATGCGACTGAAGCTGGGTTTGGCATTTCGCAGATTATACTGATCGAAACACCGCGCAGTTTCCCTCCGAGTGGATTCCAACTGGGTATGGTTGTCTTTGCTCGCAACTTTGGCGGTCCGATCGAACTCGTGCGCCTCGAGGGAAGCTGTTGAGCGAGCACGCTGAGTTGTGTCTCAGCCTCAATTGATCGTCCGTTCGCCGTTGGGGAAGCAGAGTCGCATGCCCTCGGGCTGTTCGCCCCCGAGCAGACTACTGACTTCGCTAAGCTGATCGCGCACTCGGCCCACAAATTGATCGAACTGCTTCGCGTTCAGTCCCAGCCGGCGCAGGAGCAACGCATCAGGCGACGCACTGGCGTCGTCGACCAATGCCGCATTGCGGATCCACTTCGAGACCGTGAGCAAACAGGCCAGTTGTGCGTGGGCCGCCGTGGCCGATGGAAGATATTGCCAGCGCACCGGCTCGGCCATCACGGCTGGGAATTCCCAAAGCCTGAGCAACGCGGCTCCGGTTTCGCCATTGTGAAATCCCAGCAGCTCGCGCTCCTCCGCACAGGTCTCGAGCGGCAAACTTCGGCCCTTGAAACGCAGGTCCGGTGCGACCCGCGATACCCAGTCGTTGATCGCCACCATGCCCACGCGATGCAGGAGCCCGATCGTGTATGCGATGTCATGGTCGACATTGATGTGCTCGGCCACGCACTCTGCGGCCAACGCGGCGGTGATCGAGCTAACCCACAATTCGTCCGCCTCCATGCCATACGCGTCGAGGGGGCGCACGAGCACCTGAGTGGCGACAGCTGTGGCAACCAATTCGTAAATCTGATCATAGCCCACCCGGTGCACGGCTTCCTCCACCGTGTAGCAACGCAGACCCTGATTAAAATAGGCGCTGTTGCCAATGTGCAGCACCCGCGCCGCAATTCCAGGATCGAGGCGCACCAGTTGCACGATCTCGTGGATCGATGAATTACCGTCAGTGAGCAGTTGCTTCAATTTCGGCAAAACGCGCGGTGCCGAGGGCAAATGCTTCAGCTGACGCACGACATCGTCGGGCGACGCCCGCAAAGGGATCGGCGGGGCTGAACAGGTGGTCACGTGCTTTATATCGGCGCGAAGGCGAAAAACTTTTGCTCGCTCTGTCCGATCATGGCCCATCTCCGAACAAGCCCAGGCGCGCCGATGACGGCTTGCATGCCGGCCGGCCGATTACTTCCGTGCAGCCGAAATCACTCGCCTCACTCGCCGGGTTAGGCCCGCGCGGTGGAGCGCTTGGCGTGATGGCCGGTGAGATCAGCTGTGACGCTGGTAGATTCTTTGCAACAGCGCAGAGGGCACCGCTTCAGTTGCCGGTGCGGGCCTGCCAGCCGAGAGACTGTAGCGGAGCAAGAGCTGCTCGTTCTCCTTGTCGAGTTGCAGCACCTGCAGCACGCGCGCCCTTGCCTTGTCGAGCGCCTGGCGGAACGAGGGTTGTCCGGCCTCCTCCTTCGTGGCGGTGCGCAGTGCGTTCAGCGATTCGTCCAAGCGCGCGAGCAGCGAGCGCTTGCGCTCCAGCAATGACGCCTCAGGCGCCCGGCGGTGTTGTTGGAGAAAGCGGTTTTCTTCGAGGGCAAGTTCGTGCAGCTCGTCACAGATTTGTTGATGGAGTTGCAGGGCTTGCAGGATGTTCATGTCCGGAGGAAGGAGTGGGTTTGTCCGTGGGCTTTGAGCCCGTGGTCGTCGCGAAGAAGGAATTCAACTGGCGCTCTGTGCTGGCGTGCCAAGACATGTTGGTTATGCGCCAAGCGGCCATTTTGGCGAGTTCGTTCAATTCGGGGTTGTCGGGCTGCGTCTTGGCGCCTTCGGCGATTTGTTGGTAGGCTTCCTGTGCCCGGTCCAGTGCCCGGAGTCGTTCGTAGCAGAGTGCCACTTGGTAGAGCACCGGGAGGCGCCAGGTGGGCTCGCTCGAAAGCGCGGAGAGCGCCTGGTAGATCGCGAGGGCATTCGTGGTGTCTCCGCTTTGGAAAAATTCGTTCGCGAGCTGGTTGCCGGTGCGTCGCTGCCAATGCGACCAGCGCCGCGGCTCGGCGGCGGATTGGGCCCGCTCGGCGCTGAGCAACTCGAAGGTCGCCGCCAGCGCCTCCTCGGTGCGGCCCAATTGGCGCAGGGTCATCGCGAGGAGGTGGCGCGCCTCGGGGACATTTTCGTCCTGCGGCCATTGCTCGAGGTAATCGCGCAGGATCCGCACGGCCGCTTCGGGCTCGCCGCCGAGTTGGGCTGCATAGGCCGACTTGAAATGCGCGCGCGCGCGATCGACCGGGGCCAAGTCGAGCAGGCGCAGGCGGCTGAAAAACTTGCCCGCCTCGGCGTAGTTGCCCGATTCGAAATGGGTCTCCGCGATCTCGAACTGCGCGGTCTTCGCGAGCAGTTGGTAATGATCGAAGGCGTGTGCCGGCAGCTTGAGCGTCGAGTTCAGCACGCTGTAGAAACGGCTGATGGCCATCCGGTGCGCCCCCATGGCACGGAGAGTGCGGCCGAGATCGAGCAATACATCGGGCATCCGGCTGTCCTCCGGGAAATCCTTGATGTATCTTTCGTAGATGGCGGCGGCCTTCGTGAACGAACCTTGACGGCGATGCATGCGCGCTAGCCCCAGCAGCGCCTCTTGGTGTTCGTGGGGGGCGAAGTCGGCCGATTGCAGCACCTGTCGGAAGGCAATCTCGGCCGCGGCGTAATCCGCCCGATCCGTTAGGCTGTTGCCGAGTGACAACAACCCGCGCGCCTCAGCCGAGAGGACTGGCTCCGTCGTTTCGGCGATTTCCTCGACTGCTACGCTTCCGGCCGGCGATGCCGCGTTTGTCACGGGTGCAACCACCAGCAGCAAGGCCAGCAGGAAGCACCAGCGGGAAGGGTGGAGGGGAAGGACAGGTCTCACTGTTGACGATAGGTCGCGGAACTGCGCGGTTGGGTCGCGGGCGCCGGCACGCCGCCAGGAGTGGTCGGGACGACGACGGTCACGTCACCGGCCGCGGCGGAGCCGGGGAATTGAAAGAAGGGCAGGAAGTCTTCCGCGCGCACCTTGGGCCGGGTGTCGTCAGGCAGGATGGGCGGCGGCGTCCTCAGCGGCGCAGCATGCGCCGGTGCGGTCACGACATCCGTCGCGGTGGTTGCAGCCGTCGGGTCCGGTTCGTTGGTTTGGGCGGCGACCGAAGCATTCAAAGTGCTCGGAGTGGCCTCCTCGACGGGCATGTTTGGCGGAGCGCCCGCTGCAGGGCGGACCCAGAGCGGTGGCGGTGGAGGCGCATCGCCGAAACGAAGCGCGGGTGCACCGATCGCGGGCAGGTAGGGCCGCGAGTCGGGGCCGAAGGCAGCGATGGCGACAGACGGGACTGAGATGGCCACGGCAGGTAACAGCCAGAGCACCAGGCGAAACCCAGCCCGGCGCGCGTCTGCCCCTCGCGGCGGATATGCGCGTTGATTCATTTATTGTGCAACGGTCCATGGTGATGGATCGGTCTGGTTCGCCGCCCTGATTATCGGCACCACAACGGTCAGCTGTAGCACTTTCGCGATTCTAGGCCCGATCTCCAGGGCCTGCTTTCGCAAAAGAGAATCCCTGCTTCAGGGATGCTTCCGACTGTCGATGGCGTCCCTGAGGGCGCGCCCGAGCTCGTCGAGCGTATAGGGCTTCTTGACAAACAGGCGCTGTCCCAACGCTTCGA
>CAYYVB010000310.1:0-4148 GCA_964475035.1 uncultured Opitutaceae bacterium
TTGTCGCCTAGGAAGACGATCTGAATGCCGTCGCGCTGGCGGCGCGCCCAGCGCGCGGTACCGACGCGGTAGAGTGCGGTTGCGACCGCAGCCAGCTCGAGGCGGTTGATGTGCGCCGTCGGAGCATGGGGCCAGGGGCGAGAAATGGCCGTGGTCCACAACGCCGACCCAGCTGCCCGAGTGGTCATGGCGAAGCCGAGGAGCGAGGCGTCCGTTGCCACCTCGAAGGGCGCCGCGAAACGCCGGAGCTTGGCGCACATCAGCGGAGCTAGGGCCATCATGCCCTCCAGCTCGTGCACCACCGCGGGCCACGGCGCCGCTGCACCGTGCTCGTACCGCCGTGCGAAGGCGAAGACCGCGTGAAATCGCGACAGGAGGGGCCGAGCCAGCAAGGCAAACCAGGACCAGCTGCCGACGAGGGACCAAAGGGCCCTGCCGGAGACCACTGGGGCCGCCAGGAGCGCGCGCGTACGTGCGGTGAGAGCGGCAAGACGGTGCGGAACCGGGCGGAAAGTGCCCTCTGCGCCATCAAACCACGTGCCGAGGACCTCGATGCCAGCGGAGGTGGGCGCGATCGTCTTGCTGTGGTTGATGCGCAAGCCGTGCGCCGCCACCCCTGCCGCGTACCGCCGGCAGGCCGCTTCCAGGGTAGGCCTGTCGGGCGAGAATAACACTAGGTCATCGTAGAACAAACACATGCGAAGCCGGTTTAGGAACCGGTCGTTGTGCCGAGAGATGCAGTCGGTGAGGGCGAATCCTGAACGCCGCAGCACCTCCTCGTGAGCCGCTTGCGCCAGCCAAGGGCTGTGGGACCAGCCCATGGGCAGCGCGGTGAAGACGGGAAACACCCACGCGTCCGCGGGCTGTGTGCCAGGGACAGCCGCAGCGGGGACAGGCGGGAGTGCGAAGTACGGACGCCACGAGGCGGGGACCGCTAAAGAGTAGAAAAACACCTCCAAGTCGAACTTGGCGGCGAAGATGGGGGCTTGGCCGCGCGCCATTTCCAATGCTGCCAGATCGTCGGGAGAAGGAAGAGCGAACGACGGCGGGACCGCCGTGCGTTTGTTCAGATGGCGCGAGTCCAAAATAAGTCGCAGCTTGTGCGAGCCCGTCTTGGGAACGGTGAACACCTTGGAGACGCAACGAGCCGAGGTGCTGAAATGCACCAAGCCCACTGCGGCCAGCGATCGCACCAGTTGAAGATACTGGGCATCGACTGGGCGAGGGTGTGGGAAAACCTCAGGCAAGTCGCGCGGCTCGAAGAATGAGAACTGCGCGATTGCTTGGGCGGTCGCGGGTGGAAGGAGCGCGAGCAGCTCCGCGCCGGGGGGGACCCCGGGCAAAGATACGCGCGCCGCATCCAATATGCTCGGTCTGGAGGCCGGCGTCGAGGCGTAGGGTAGGACGGGCGAGAGCTCGCCGCTGTATGAGACATAGTCCCCGCGGGCAAACGCTCTCGTCATCGCCAGAAGCCGGCTTGTCACGTCCCGCACTGCCGGCGACATGGCCGCGTGCGGGATGGTGGCAAAAAAGGTGGTGGCTTGGTCAGGGCCGGAACAAGGAGAATATAAGTAGGAAAGAGAAGAAGCGAGTGAATTGTACGCCGTCACAATAGAGGAGGCATGACGGCGACGCGCCCGCACACGGGGAGATCGGCTTAGGCGCTTATAGGCCCCCTTCTGCCATAGCGGCAGAGGGAACACGTCCGATCCCCCTGGCGGCTTAGCCATCCGCGGTGGCCGCGGCGGAGCCTTGCTTCTGCCGCGGCTGGGAGACCTTCTTGGGCGCGGCGCGCGCCGCGTTCGCGGGGTCGGCCGCGGCAGGTGCCGCCCGCTTGGGGGTGGTGACGCCCGCTTGGCGTGCCAAGACCGACGCACGGTGGAAAAGTGCCGCCAAAGGGCGCTCCGCTGGCAGGACGAACTGCGCCCGGGCGTGCCACGACTGGTCCTCCGCCGCGAGCAGAATGCCGAAGAGACGGCGTCCCGCCAGCACCCGCACGGCGTCGTAACGCTGCGCGACGGGCCCGCCACGCGCGTCGACGTCCAACATCATGGCCAAGAGCGCGAGCTCCCGCCGGTCGCGCTCAGAAAGTCGCGGGGGCATGCGGTACGAATGGACGTACTCAGTGACGGAGCGGGCTTCGCGGACGATGTCCGTCAGCGAGCTGCGGACCAGGTCATCCGGGACAGTGCCGCCGCGGGTCCCGCCCGACTTGGAACGGGTCGAGTGCGCATCGCTCGGGCTCGGCGAGGCCGAGCGCTGGCTGCGCGGGGTGGGCAGGTCGAGCGGCTCGGCCGGTGCGGGGGGCGACTGCTTGTCGGCCTTCCCCGCGGAGGGTTGCCTCTGCCGCCGGGCCGGGGCCGCGTCCGCGTCGGCGTCTGCCTCGTCCGGGTCGGACCCTTCGTCGGCGCCGTCCACCATCTCGTTTGGTTCCTCCGCCACCTCGTCCGGCTCCTCCGCCGCCTTCTGGGCTGCGGTGTCGGCCGCGCGCAGGCGTGTCGCCAAACTCTTCGCCGTCTTGGGCATGGCTTCTCGTTAAAAAAGCCAAATGGCCATGCTGAACCACTGGAGACCGTAAGTCCCGCTCGGTTAGCTTGAGAAGTGGAGGCCGCATGCTTGGCGCATGGGTCCGAAGAAGATGGAATCAAGGTGTAGCGAGGTGTAACCGGAGGACGTCGGTAGGCGCGTGACCTGGAGGCGCTGTGTAGGTCGATTCCAGTCCGAAGGACCAAAAACCTGGTCACAGACGTCGCCATTTCGTCCATCCGTCCCTGCCATCGACCAAGAAACCACAGTGTTTATGAAAAGACAGAAGTGAGCACAGAAACGAGCCGACCAGGGGAGGAAGTGCTCCGGGCGCAGCCCGAAGCGCACAGGAAGGAGGCGGTGCCTGCTGCCAGTGCGTAACCCAAACCCTAACGGTTCACCATGGGGAACTGACTTGCCAGCTCCGAAAAGGTGCTGGCTAGCTCCGCAAAGAGGTCGGCCGCCAGGGCCGTCTTTGCGGCGTCGAAAGACGAGGCCAGGAGGATAGAGCGGCCCGCCTGTAGATAAGTGCGGACGCTGTTATGAGCCTGCCATCTGCCGCGCACCATGATGTTGTCCAGAGGCCGTCCTTCCATATAAAGGGCCACCGCGCCCCCGTGGCGCAGGGAGTGCCATGTCCAAATGGACTGAGGGAGGCCCATACCGAGGGCTCCCCGTCGTAGAAACCCATTCAACTGGAGAGCGGAGAATGGGAAAAGTCTGTCGCTGCCGCGAAAGGAGCAGCGGGACAGATAGAGCCGCATCACAGTGGCCACGCCGGCGCTCTCAATGAGAACGCTTTGATGCTTACCGGTCTTAGTTGACGCTAAGTAGACGGCGCCATGTGAGCTGAGGAAGCGCGGGTCCCCATCTTGCTCTGGCAGCACCAAGTCCTGGCGGCGCAGGTTGGAGACCTCGCTCACCCGCAACAAGCAGTGGGAGGCCAACAGAACCGCTGCTGCTGCGTCCAGCCGACCAGCCATCACCAGTCGGGCGGCGATCAGCGCCGCAAAGTGTGGCGGCAAAGGGGCGTGCGACTTGACTGGCACCATGGAGGTCCAGCCCTTGATAGCCGCACGGGTCCACGGTAAAGCGTGCCGCAGACCAGGATAAAAAGCGATGAGGGCGCAGAATGCCGTGTTAGCGACACTCTTTGGACGCCCCGCGTCAAAAAGTGCCTGGACGTAGGCGTGCAGCACGCGATCCACGCGCGCCGCACGCGGCTCCAGACACCAACGGACGAACGTCGCGTGACTACGCCCGCACGTAGCCACCGCGAAAACCATGAAACTCTCCAACTCCCGCCTGTAAAGCCGTCGTGTGCCTACGCTGAGGTGGGCCCCCACCAGCGCCACACGCGGCGAAGGCTCGCTACCAGAGGGCCGGATCGGCATGGCCGCGGTCGAAGACGCGAGACGGCTGATCGGCGGGATTGTCCGCACTGGCGACGTAACGCCAGCGGACAGTGAGTTGGAGAGAGAGAAGAAGAGCTGCTATGCGTGCAACTGCGGGGCGAATGGATGGGGCGCTAGAGCGCCCTTTGCGCAGCGAGAAAACCGCGACTTGATTGTCGCCTAGGAAGACGATCTGAATGCCGTCGCGCTGGCGGCGCGCCCAGCGCG
>CAYYVB010000311.1:0-4137 GCA_964475035.1 uncultured Opitutaceae bacterium
TTTTCTGCTGAGATTCCGGCAGCCCTTGCGAGGGCGAGTTGGCGACCGTCGCATGTTAGAAACTTCCGTGCGTTGATACTCCCCGCAGCAGCTACATGCAGCAGATCGAGTGAGCGGACGCCCAACGTCGTCGTATGACTGGCGCTGAGCTTTTCGGCAAGAGCCAGCACATCCGGCCAAATCAGTGGCGTTTCAATCAGGTTACCTGCGGCGAGGTCGCTCTCTACACGAGCAAGCGCTTTATTCGCGTCGGTAACGGAACAATTTCCCCGAAAGACTGAGAGACGAATCGCATTCTGTAGCTCACAGCGCTGCCAAGACGTTAGCGCCAGCACGGTCGAGTGCTTTGACAGGTAAGCGACAGCTGCGGCCGTATTGGAGTCATGCAAAACCAACGAGAACAGGAATGAAGTGTCCGCGTAGAGCATCGGTCGGGTCAGTAGCGGTCGCGGTCCAGAGCAATCAGGTCAGCACCAGAAGTCGCCAGCATCGGTTGCTTTTGGAGTTCGGCGAGCCGTGCGGAGAGATTCGTCCATGGCTTCCGTTTTGAAGGCTTGGATGCAATCGGAGGCGCCAAGGTAGCGACGACCTTGCGCCGTGAGGTGATGGCAACGCTTTCTCCATTGCGGATGTGACGCAACACGTCTGGAAAAGAGTTTCTGATCTGGCGGACGGTGGCGGTTTTCATGTATCACAAATATGTCTCACGGAGGCCGCTAGTCAAGAAAGCTCCGCTCACGGGAGATTGAGACTGCCTACTTCGCGTAGTAGCCGAAAGACGGTGGGTGAGTCGTGCAATAAGCGCCACCATTGCCACCTCATGGATCTATCCGGTCAGACGGGCCATCTTGTGGTTCCGTTGCTGCCCACGACACAACCGGCCTCAATAGGGCACCGTGTCAGTTCATGGTCCCCAGCTTACAATTTCGCGGCCACCTCGACAAGTGGTCTGGATAGAACCAGTGAAGGCCTCTTGGGATGACTCATGCTTTCCTGTTACGGTGAATCACGCGTGCTCATTTGGCGTCAGCGTCTCAACCGCGTGCGAGCCCGCTTGGATGTAGTCTCACGTTGAATTTGCGTGATCAGCTTTAATCGGAAATCAACGCCACCATGTCAGCCGCGCGCGGCTTGGATCTGGCGGGCGAGGGCGAGGGCGACGCGCTCGACAGCTTCGCGGGCGGCGCGATCCACCGTCCACAACGTCTCGGCCGTCGCGCGTGCGGTGAAGGTGCGTTCACCGCGAGCGTCCTTGAGCCGGATCGTCGCGGCATAGGTGACGGTGGCCTTCGTCAGGCCGCGGGAGAATTGGTGCGTGAGGGAGGCGTCGACTAAATCAGCCACCGCGGGCGCGGCGTCGCCGCCAGCGAAGACTTCGCGCAGCACCTTGCCGGTCTGAACGCGGTAGGTGTTGCCCATCTGGTTGAGCGTGTCCTCGCGGGTCGCGAGGGCGAGCGACGGCCTCACGCCGGCCAGCCGGTCAGCCGGCGTGAGCAGCGACTCGCGGCCGGAGCGCGTGAGATCCATCGGGGCGTGGGTGACGCAACCGGCGAGGACAAACAGGACGGCGCCGAGAACGAGGAAACGAAGCGGAGAACGGAGCGTGGAAAAAGTCATGCCATCACCGAGTCGCCGAAACCAAACGCAACGCAAGCGTGCCCCGACGAACGCGTGGTGTCCGAAAGACCAAGGTCTCAGCCGGGGCCTTTCGGAAACGTGTCACGGCGGTGAAACCGGCTGGAGTGGGTGCGTCTCCTTCGCTCCACTGGACGCCTCGCATGCATCGCTCCCGGACTCCCTCGCGGCCCCATCGCCTCATCGGCGGAACGGTGTTCCTCGCGTGTCTGCTCCGCGCTGCGGCGCAGTTGTCCGCGCCCGCACCGATCCTGCCCGCGGATGATCCGGTGCGACTGGGGGATTTCGAGGTGGTCGCCGGCGACGAGGACGAGGACTACGATGGCACCGGCATGGGCTCGGTGGAACAGCAGGTGCGCGACGAGCCGTTCAGCAACGACCTCATCCGCCTCGACGACTTCACGCTCGACGCGGGTGACCTGGAATTTTCCGCGGAAGCATCCGCCGTGGCGGAAACCTCCTCCGCCGACCGCATCGCGGGCGAAGATCGGCTGAATCTCCGCGGCTTTCCCACGCCGATGCTGCGCAACGGCTTCATCCAGGTCGGAATCCCCGAGGTGCTCAACACCGGGCAGACGATCGTGATCCAAGGTGCGCTCGTGCCGGTCTTCGGGCGGGCGGCGCCAGGCGGCATCCAGAATTTCCTCACCGTGCGCCCGCGGACGAAGGAAGTTTATCGCTTCGGCGGCGCGACGAGCAACCAGGCGCGCTCACGTTTGACCTTTGAGACAACGGGGCCGCTCGTGCCGAAGAGAATCTGGCAACGCGTGGCCCTTGAATGGCGGCGGCGCGACGGTCCGGAGGAGTTCGCCCGCGAGGATGTGCGCATGGTCAGCACGGTGCTCACCTTCAGACACAGCCGCACGGCGAGCACGCTCGTGTCGCTCGACTACCGCGACACGACGGCGCTGGCGACGCCGGGCATCCCCGAATACATTCCTATCGGCGCGACCAAGGCCGTCGGCCCCTACCTGCCGCTGGCACTCTTCAATGCCAACGGACCCGAGGCCGGCGTGCGCCGCCGCAGCGCGGTGGGCAGCGTGCAGTTCGACGGACAGCCCATGCCGCGACTGTCGATCCGCGCCGGGCTCGAGGGCTGGTGGCGGGATGTGGAGCAGGATCGCTTCACAAGTTCACAGCTCGATCTCGCAACGGGCCTGTTCACCGGCATCCGCGAACCGCGGCGGCTCGAACAGCCACAGCACGCCCTTGCGAGCCAACTCGAAGCGACGCTGCGGTTCTCGCGCTTCCGCGCCGAACACAAGCTCATGCTCTCGGCGAGCCACACCTGGGGTCGCTACCTGCGGGAGGAGCGCGCGCTGAGCATCGCCGAGCGCAACGCGCTGCCGCTCGATGTGCGGCGCTTCAACCCCTTCGCGCCGAATTACTACGCGCCGGATTACGATCCATTGCGCTACAACCGCGTCATCACCGACCGGTTGGAACACGCCCGCTACGGCTCGATTGAGCTCAGCGACCGCGCCGCGTGGCGCCGGGGGAAAATCGTCGTCACGGCCGGACTGCGCTACGACCGCGTGGCGCAGGAGGTGGAGGACCGTCGCGTCGGCGCGACCTTGCCGTCGACGAGCGACAGCACCGGGCAGCTGAGTCATCACGCCGGGTTGAACCTTACCCTGCGGCCGAGCCGCCTGCTCGTGTTCGCCACCACGAGTTCGGCCTTGGATCCCTCGACACCGGTCGATGCGCGCACCGGAAAGATCCAGGAAAACGAGACTACGCAGGGCTACGAAGGTGGACTCATAGGGCGCGCGGCGGAAGGCCGGCTGACTTTGTCCGCTTCGGGCTTCCTACTCTACAACCGCAACATCGCACGCCGAAATCCGCTCTACAACGATCCGGTCGCCGACGCCGACCAGACGCAGCCACAGCTCGTGGCCTCCGGCGAGGAGCGCTTCTCCGGCTGCCGGCTCGACCTGCAGTGGAAACCGGTGAAGACGGTGCAGGTCACGCTGAAAGGGAACTACCTTCGCGCGCTCACCACGGCCTCACCGGATCTGCCGCAGGAAGTGGGACGCCCTCTCACCCGCCTGCCCGCTTACAACGTCATGGCCGTCGTGCGTTATCGCGCCGACGCCCCGAAGGGCGGACTGACTTGGAACGCGAACTGGCAATATCTCGACGGCTATGTCGCGACCTACGGCGATGCGCGGCGCGAATTCCTCGCCTACTCCGGCTACGGCCTTGTCTCGTTCAACGCCGGGTGGTTCTGGCGCACGAAGACGCGGCAGTTCGATCTCGAAGCGGGCGTGCGCAACCTCTTCGACCGCGACCTGCTCGCAAGCCATGCCCGCACCACCGCCGACCGCGAGCTGACCTTCTCCGCGCGGCTGGTGTTCTGAATCACGGCGAAGCGAATGAACGGCAGTCTGGGCGTAATCCCTCGCCGCACTGGGCGGTTCACCCCGGAAATCCACGCACAGGCTCGCTAAAACCCGGTCAAAGGGGAGCGGCGTTTGATTTACGACTCCGAGGCGAGGGCAA
>CAYYVB010000312.1:0-4130 GCA_964475035.1 uncultured Opitutaceae bacterium
TCGACGGTGCGCGGCCCGAGAGCCGGTCGGGTGCGGCGCCGGTGTCGTCGGGATGGATGAGCGCGAGCCAGGAGTCGTAGGTGTTGGGCAGGCTGGCGTCGGTGTAGCCGAGCATGCGCTTCCACGCGGCGGAAAGGTAGGTCTCCTGGCGGACGAAATTCAGGTCGAAGAAACCGAGCGCACTCTTCTCGACCAGCACGCCGAGGAAATTATCCCCGCCCGCGCCTGCGCCCGCTGCGATGCCGCCCGTCGCGCCGCTCGTCGCGCTGGCGCTGGGCGGCGGGGTAGGGCGCGAGACGAAGACGAAGCAGCGCGCCGGCGCGCCGCCGGAGGCCTCGAGCCGCACGACGGCGTCGAAGGCGGCGGCCTCCTTCGGCTGGACCTGCAAAGGGATCGGCTGCGTGAGCGCGGCGGCTTGGATGACTTCCCATTGCGCCTGCAGCCAGTCGGGCTCGTTCGAGGTGACGTCGAAGGCGAAGAGGTTGGGCAGGTGGTCGCCGACAAGTTCGTCCGGCTTCGCCTGCCAGAGCGCGGCGGCGGCGGCGTTGGCCAGCTCGATGCGACCCTGCGCGTCCACGACGAGCACGGCCGGGCCATGCATGGCCGGCGAGTGCGTGGTGGGGTTGGAGGGTTGGGCGGCGCTCACGGGGCGGGCAGTTGTTATCGGGCAGGCCGGGGCATTCCCAGCGCGAAAGGCGGGCGGCGGCGGAAGACGGAAATTTGAAAGCGATTTTACGCCGCCGCCGGGAACCTCAGCCGGTCAGCGCGCCGGTCTCCTGCCAGCGCCGCACGCGGCGGGCGAGGAAGTCGACCCACACGGGCTGGTCGTTGAGACACGGGATGTGCGTGAACTCCTCGCCGCCGGCCTCCTTGAATTCCTCGGCGCCCTCCTCGCGGATCTCCTCGAGCGTCTCGAGGCAGTCGGTGACGAAGGCGGGCGTGATGCAGACGAGGCGCTTGCGGCCGGACTTCGCGAGGCGCTCGAACTCGGCATCGGTGTAGGGCGAGAGCCAGGGCTCGCCGACGAGGCGCGACTGGAACGAGATCGACCACTTCGCCGGATCAAGCCCGGCGCGCTGCGCGAAGAGCTGCGAGGTGCGCGTGACCTGCGCCTTGTAACAGGTCGCGTGCGCGGGCGAGCAGGTGTTGCAGCAGTCCGCGACCATCTGGCAATGCACGCGCGAGCTGTCGCCCTTCGTCAGGTGACGCACCGGGATGCCGTGGTAGCTGAAGAGCAGGTGGTCATAGGGCTTTTGGAGATAGGGCTGCGCGCTCGCGACGAGGGCGTCGATGTAGTCGGCGTCGGCGTAGTAGGGTTGGACGCAGTCGAACTTGATGTTCGGCGCGATCTTCTCGGCCTCGCGCTGGACCTTCACGACGACGGTCTCCCACGACGACATCGCGTAATGCGGATACTGCGGGAACATCAGCACGCGCGTGACGTCCTGCGCGACGAGCTGGCGCAACACGTCGGGGATGGACGGGTTGCCGTAGTTCATCGCCAGCGCGATCGGCAGGTCGGATTTTTGCTGCAGCGCGGCCTGCGCCTTCTTGCTCGTGAGGATCAGCGGCGAGCCCTCGGGGGTCCAGATGCTGGCGTAGGCGTGGGCGGATTTCTTGACGCGGAAGGGGATGATGATGCCGTTGACGAGCAGCTTGCGGAGGAAGCGGTTGGCGGGCTTGTCGATGACGCGTTCGTCGCCGAGGAATTCCCGGAGGTAGCGCGTGACGTCCGGCACGGCGGTGGAATCGGGCGAGCCGAGGTTGAGCAAAAGGACGGCGGATTTGGCCATGGTGTGTGTGCGTTAGAGGTGGCCCAAAGCCCCGCAAAGTCAACGAGAGCGCAGGAGGCGAAGCGCCTCGGACAAGGGATGCGCAGGGGCGCTCAATCCCCGGCCGCGCCCGGCCGCACCGGGGCGAGCGCGATGCGGAAACCGATGCCCGGCGCCGTCGTGCTGTGGGTGCGCCAGTAGCGCTGGTCCGAGCGGCAAAACCCGCGCCCGACCGACCACGAGCCGCCGCGGATGATGTGCGCGATGTGCGGCGTGAAGCCGCGATAGCCGGCGAGCGGGTCGTCGACCGGCCGTCCGGGATATTCACCGAGGCCGTCGAGGCACCATTCCCAGACGTTGCCGTGCATGTCGTGCAAACCCCAGGCGTTGGGGGCAAGGCGGGCGACGGGCTGCGTCTGGCCGCCGCTGTTGCCGCGATGCCAGCCGAGCGCGTCGAGGTCGCCGGCAAAAGGGCCGGTCGTGCCGGCGCGGCACGCGTATTCCCACTCCGCCTCCGTCGGCAGCGAATACGCGTAGCCCTCGGGCAACCGGCCCGCGGCGCGCTCGCGTTCGTTGAGCGCACGGGCGAACTCCATCGCGTCCACCCAGGTGATGTTCTCCACCGGACGCTGCGAACCGCGGAAGTGCGAGGGATTGGGATTCGCGCCCCGCAGACGCCGCCACTGCTCCTGCGTCACCTCGGTGCGCCCGAGCCAGTAGCCGCGCGTGAGGCGGACAGGTGTGGCGTCGTCGTTGCCGTGGACGCTCGCCATCACGAACTCGCCGGGCGCGATCCACACGAGCGTCAAGCCGAGCTCGCCGAGCGTGAACGCCTCGCCCGGCACCGGCTGTGAGGCCGAGCCCGGTCCGGGCAGTGTCGCGGTCGGCGGGCGGGAAATGCTCTCGCCGCCGGTGTCATTGCCCCGTTCGCGCTGCACGACGTCCTCGACCATTGCCAGCAGTTCGCGGAGGCCCTCGTGCGCGGGAAATTCCTCCCGGCTCTGGCGCGCGAGGCGCAGCGCCTGCGTGAACTTGCCAGTGTCCATCAGCGCGTGGATCGACGTCTGCCGCGCGGCGATGAGGGCGTCCTCCTGCGCGGCGACCGGCGGGATCGCCAGCGCGAGCAACAGGCAGAGACGGAACCCAGACCGGGTTTTCATGGGGCGCGGCGAGTCAACGCGGTCGCGGAGACGAGGCCAAGCCGGGAAATCCGCGCGGCCGGACATTGCCGTTGCCACGCGTTTCGCCGTCGCACTTGCTCGGCGCACCGATGCTCCGGATTCTACCCCGTCCCGCCCGGTTGCTCGGCTGTGTGCTGGCGGGCTTGGCCGCGGCGACCAGTCCGGGCGCGGAGGCGTCGAACGAACTGGGACGGCCAATCCTCCAGACCTTTCCGCCCGGGTTGCATCTGCGGCACGCGATCAGCCAGACCCTCGTGCAGGACGACGCGGGCTGGATCTATTTCGCCAACGGCGCCGACCTCCTTGCCTTCGACGGTCGCCGCTGGATCCACCGGCCGCTGCCCGACGAGTCGGCCGGCGTGCGGCAATTCGCCCGCGCGCCCGACGGCACGATCTACGCCGCCGGGGCGGGTGTGATCGGCTATCTGCGCGGCACGGGAGCGACGATGGACTACGTGTCGTTGCGCGAGCATCTGCCCGCCGACGCTCGCGACATCGACGAGTTGCGCCATGTCGCCGTCGCGGGCGACGCCGTCGTCTTTGCCGACGCCGCGAAACTCCTCGTCTGGCGCGAAGGCCGTTTCACGGTCCTGCCGCTGCCCGCGCCGCCGGGAAAACCCGGCGCGCGGCTGCACGTCGTGGACGGACGGTTGCTCGTGTCCGCACTCGGCCTCCCATTGCAACGCCTCAAGAGAGACCGGCTCGTGCCCGTGGCCGACGACCCGCGCCTGCGGGACGAGCCGCTCGTCGCCGTCGTGTCCGGCGCGGCGCCGGGCGAACTCCTCGCGCTCACGGCCACGAGTGGCTTTCTCGCGGTCGCTGCCGACGGGACGATGACGACGCCCGCGAGTCCGCTGCACCACTGGCTCGCGGGTGAACGGGTGTTCCGCGCGCGCCGGCTCGACGACGGTTCGTGGGCCGTCGCGCTCGCCGCGGCGAGCGGCAATCGCGGGTTTCTCTTCCGGCCCGACGGCACGCTTGCGTCGCGGCTCGGCCAGGCCGCCGGCCTCTACAGCGAGCAGGTGCGCGATTTCCTTCCGGACCGCGAAGGCGGTCTCTGGGTCTCGCTCGATGCGGGCGCGGCCCGGTTGGAGTGGCCGTCGCCCGCGACGCGTTTCGACGCGGTGAACGGACTCGGCCACGGCGCCGTGCTCGCCGTGACCCGCCACGATGGCGC
>CAYYVB010000313.1:0-4111 GCA_964475035.1 uncultured Opitutaceae bacterium
ACGTCGAGCACGCGCCCGAGTTTGCCGGCGTCGAGCCACGCCCGCACGGTCGCGTCGAAGGGCAGCGAAAACGGCGCGGGCACGATCTGGGTGACGAGGTGCGGATGCTTGCGCGACTCGCTCAGCATCGCCCGCGCCTCGGCGTGATCCCGCGCCATGCGCGCTTCGGTGAGCACGTGTTTCCCCGCGCGCAACGCGGCGATCGTGATCTCCGCGTGCAGATACGGCCAGGTGCCGATGCACACGGCGTCGAGGTCGGTTGTGGCGACGATTTCGCGCCAGTCCGTCGCGACGCGCGGAATGTCGAACTCGCGCGCGACGCGCTCGCCGGATTCGCGGCTGCGGTTAGCGACCGCGACGATCCGCACGTCCGGCTGTGCGAGCAGGCCGGGCAGGTGCTTTTCGCGGGTGTTGGCCCCCGCCCCGATCACCCCGATGCGCAACGGCGCGGCCATGGCTCAGCGCTTCCGCTTCGCCGTCTGGCGGTCCTGCAACTCCACCGAGGCGGCCACGACCGCGCGATAGATCCGACGCAGCTGAGCCGCCGTGTGCGGGCCGCGGTTGGCGGCGGCGATGTTGCGCAGAATCTCCGCCGTCCGGCTCTTCGAGTAGGATTTGAGGCCGAGCTTGGCCTTCACTTGGCCGATCTGGCTGACGGTGCTTAGTCGGCGGTTCAGCAGCCCGACGATGCGCCGGTCGAGCGCATCGATGCGGGCGCGGAGCTTGGCGATCTCGGCGCTCACTCCGTCTTCGTCTCGGCGACGGGCTCCGCGGGCGTCGCGGCGGCCTGCGCCTGATCGAGGGTCAATTGGTCGGGCTCGGTCTCGTCGAGGCCCATGTCGGCGTCGCTCGCGGCGCGCGGCTGGTTGGCGCTCTGCAACCAGGCATCGATCTGGCGCGGCGAGAGCACGTCGGAGGCCGGCAGCTCGTCGAGCGACTTGATGCCGACGAATTCGAGGAAAGCGTCCGTCGTGCCGTATTGGATCGGACGGCCGGGGAGATCGGCGCGGCCGACGACGTAGATGAGATCGCGTTCGAGCAGCTTCGACAGACCGGCTTCGGCCGACACGCCGCGGATCTGCTCGATCTCGGCGCGGGTGACGGGCTGGCGGTAGGCGACGACGGCGAGCGTCTCGATGGCGGAGGCCGTTAGGCGCACGGGCGGCGGCTCGTTGCGCAACAGGCGCACCCAGCGCGCATAGCGCGGATGCGTGACGAGACGCCAGCCGCTGTGGCCTTCGACAAGGATCACCTCGCTGGCCGCGGCCTGAAATTCGAGCGAAATGGCGTCCATCGCCTCGCGGATCTGCGCGGTGGTGACGAGCGAAGGCACGTCGCGGTAGATTTCGTCCTCCTCCGCGGCCGGCACGACGGCTTCGGCGGCATCGGGTGCGGTCGCTTCGGCGACCACGGACTCGGCGGCGGCCTCAGGCGCGGCCTCGTCCGCAGACACGGCGCCCTGCTCGGCCTCGCCGGTGAGCGGCAGGTTGCTCGCCTGCTCGTGAAACCGCGTGAAGGCGGTCTGGATGTCTTTCACGGCAAGCGGGCCGTTCGAGGCGAACAGCATCACTTTCAAAACGCGTTTGAGGTCAAAGGCCATTGCTGGCTCCAGTGAGGGTCGCGGCCTGCGGGCTGACAATCCCGAAGTGGGCGCGGTGATGACACGTTTTCCGGCTAGCCGCGCCGGGCCGGAAGGGTAACCTCGCCTCCTCATGACCTGGGACCGCTTCAAGTCGCTTTACTACCACTCTCCCAAGCTCGGCTTCGGCCTCGACATCAGCCGGATGCCGTTCCCCGACGGCTACCTCGAATCCATGGCACCGCGACTGGACTCCGCGTTCGCCGCGATGGCCGAGCTCGAAAAGGGCGCCATCGCCAACCCCGACGAGAACCGCATGGTCGGCCACTATTGGCTGCGCACCCCGGAACTGGCGCCGACGCCCGAGATCCGCGACGCCATCACGCGCACCGTCGACGCCGTGAAGGAATTCGCCGCCGCGGTCCACGCCGGCGACATCGCGCCCCCGACCGGCGGCAAGTTCAAGGAACTCCTCGTCATCGGCATCGGCGGCTCTGCGCTCGGTCCGCAACTCGTCAGCCACGCACTCGGCCGGCCGAAGGGGCGTCGCGACAAGATGCGCGTGTCCTTCTTCGACAACACCGATCCCGACGGCATGGACTACGTGCTCGCGGAACTCGGTTCGCGCCTGAAACAGACGCTCGTCGTCGTCATCTCGAAATCCGGCGGCACCGTCGAGACGCGCAACGGCATGCTCGAGGCCGCCGCGGCTTTCCGCGCCGCCGGACTCGATTACCCGAAACACTTCGTCGCCGTCACCGGCGAAGGCTCCAAACTCGACCAGATCGCGCAACAGGAAGGCTGGCGCGCGCGCTTCCCGATGTGGGACTGGGTCGGCGGCCGCACCTCGGAGCTGAGCGCCGTCGGCCTGCTGCCCGCCGCTTTGCAGGGCATCAAAATCGACCCGCTCCTCGCCGGCGCCGCCGCGATGGACGAGGTCACGCGCCGGCCGAAGCTCCTCGAAAACCCCGCGGCGCTACTCGCGCTGATGTGGTATTGGGCCACCGACGGCCGCGGCGCGAAGGACATGGTCGTGCTGCCCTACAAGGACCGCCTGCTGCTCTTCTCGCGCTACCTGCAGCAACTCGTGATGGAATCGCTCGGCAAGGAATTCGACCTCGCCGGCAACCTCGTGAACCAAGGCCTCGCCGTCTACGGCAACAAGGGCTCGACCGACCAGCACGCTTACGTGCAGCAGCTCCGCGAGGGCGTGAACAATTTCTTCGTCACTTTCATCGAAGTTCTCGCCGACCGCACCGGTGACTCGCTCGCCGTCGAGGCCGGCGGCGTCACGACGGGCGACTACCTGCAGGGATTCTACCTCGGCACGCGCGACGCACTCTCCGAGAAGGACCGCCACTCGATCACCCTCACGATCAACGAAGTCTCCCCGCGCACGCTCGGCATGCTCATCGCCCTCTATGAGCGCGTCGTGGGTCTCTACGCCGCGCTCATCGGCATCAACGCCTACCACCAACCCGGCGTGGAGGCGGGCAAGAAGGCCGCGACCGCCGTCATCGCCCTGCGTGGCCGCCTTCTGACCGCGCTCCGGGCCGCGCCCGCGGGAGCGACCTTCACGGCCGAGTCACTGGCCGAAACGCTCGGCGAGCCAGCGCAGACCGAACTGATTTTCAAGGTGCTGGAACATCTCGCCGCCAACCCGGGCAGCGGCGTGTTGAAGCAGGCGCGCAAGCCTTGGTTTGCTAGCACCTATGCCGCCGCCCGCTGAGTGATGTCCCCGCGCCTCGCCCTCGCCGCTTCCGGCCTCGTCGCCCTCGCTGCCTGCGGGGCGGCGTGGCACTACTCCCAGCGCGCACGCGAGTCTGACCAACGCGCCACGACGGTCGCACGCGAGAATGCCGGCCTGCGCTTCGAGTTGAAGCAAACCCGCGAGCGCACCGACGATCTCGCCTCCAAGCTCGCGGCTGCGGACACTCAACTCGGTTCCGCCAAGACCCGCGCCACCGCCACCGAGACGCGCAGCGCGCAGCTCGCCCGCGAACTCTCAACCGTCCGCGCCACGCTCACGGAACGTGAACAGCGCGAAGTCGCCTTGATGGCGGAGCTGGAAAACTTGCGCCAGCAGTCGCATGCGGAATCCTCCGCCCCCGCACCGGTCGTCGCCTTGACTCCGCCGCCTGCGCCCGAGCCGGTGAATTCCACGTCCTCGCCCGCTGCTCCCCCGCCGGTCGATCTCGCCCCCTACCAACGTCGCATCGCCGAACTCGAGACGCAGTTGCTCGACTTGCTGACCCGCGCCCTCGCCGATCTGGGGGCTTCGTCCGCCATCGCCGAACCACCGGCGCCAGCCCGCCGCGAATCCCCGCCGCAGGTCGTCGAAGTCGGCGCCGGCGGTGCCTTCGTCGTCATCGACCGCGGCACGCAGCACGGCCTTCGCTCCGGCGATGTCTGCGCCTTCACCCGCGACGGAACCGAACTCGCCCTCGGCCGTCTGAGCGAGGTGCGCCCCCGTTTCTCCATCGTCCAGCTCCTGCCCGGCGCTTCGAAAGGACAGTTGCAGGCGGGCGATAT
>CAYYVB010000314.1:0-4098 GCA_964475035.1 uncultured Opitutaceae bacterium
CGCCACGGCGCCGCCGACCCGCGCAAGCACGACTCCGCCGCCGTCGGCTACTGAAGCCAAGGTAGGGCCAGTCTCCGACTGGCCTCCTTCCATCCCCGCACCACCCGACCGGCGCACGAGCAACGGCTCAGCCGAGGCAGGGCGGGACCGCAGGGCCCGCCGTCTTTCGCCACTGACCTGGCCGACCGGCCCATGAAGTTGTGTTTGACAACTATCTCGGTTTAGTTGCTAGTGGCATCCATCTGCCCAATCCTTCCTCCGCCTCATCCCACCGCTCCTCCGCCATGAAGACCTCCGCATTCCTCGCCACCCTCCGCACCAATCCGGGCCTGCCCGTCGTGTTCCGCACCGGCGCCCACGCCGTCTCCCCTCACTACCACCTCACGGAAGTGAAGCGCGTCAGCTACGAGACGATGGATTGCGGCGCGATGACCCACCGCTGGGCCGAGACCCAGTTCGAGCTCTGGGTCCCGCCGCTCATCGGCGGCCTGCCGGGCCGTGATCACATGCCCGCGGGCAAGTTCATCGCCATCATCGACCGTGTCGAAAAGGAGCTCCCGCTCGCCGGCGACACCGAGGCCCGCATCCACGTCAGCCTGGGCGACCACCCGGCCGCGCTCCACGACATCGCCTCGCTGCATGAATACGAGGGCCGCCTCTGGGTCGAACTCACGCCCGACCGCACGCGTTGCAAGGCCGCCGAACGCCGCGTCGCCTCCCTCGCCGGCGGCTGCTGCGGCACGACGGAAGATGCCACCGCTGAGAACGCGGCGGGCGTCGCCGAGCCTGCCGTCGCCTGTTGCGGCGTCGATGCCTCGCCGTCCCAAGGCCGCTTTTCCTGCTGCGCCTGACCTCCTCCCGCGACACGCCGCGCTCGCCAAATCGCGGGCGCGGCTTCACTTTGCCGCCATGCCGCGCGTGCCCGCCTCGTCCGCCCAGAACGCCAACGCCCTCCTCCGCGAGGTCGTCCGCCTCTTCATCCAGGCGCAGCGCACGATGACCGCGTGTTGCAGCGACGCCACGGCGAAGGAGTGCCAAGCCGTCCTCCTCGTCGGCAGCGCCGACTCGCCGATCACCGTGCAGGAATTCGCCGACCGGATGGGTCTCGAAAAGACCTGGGCCAGCCGCCTCGTCGCCCGCCTCGAAAAGCGCGGCCTGCTCAAGCGCACCGACCATCCCGACGACGGCCGCAGTTGGCTGCTCGAACTCACCGCCAAGGGCCGCAAGGAACACGCCACCCTCGAGCAGACGCTGAACGCGCACGCCGTCAGCCTCCTCGGCTGCGTGCCCGCGGCCGAGCGCGCCAACGTCGAGCGCGCCCTCGTCCACCTGCGCGACGCCCTCGCGACTTGTCTGACCGACTGCGCCCCGAACCGCTCTTCCCGATGCTGAACTCCTCCCGCCCCGAAACCGTCGCCGTCCACGCCGGCCGTCGCGTCGATCCGACCACCGGCGCTGTCACGCCGAACCTCACGTTCGCCACGACCTTCGAGCGCGCCGCCGACGGCACGTTGCCGCACGGCCATATCTATTCGCGCTACGACACCCCGAACCGGCACGCGATCGAGGAAGCCGTAGCCGCACTCGAAGGCGGCGCCGAGGCGCTCGCGTTCTCCTCCGGCCAGGCCGCCACCGCCGCCGTGCTCGCCACGCTCGCCCCCGGCGCGCGCATCATCTTGCCCGAGGACATCTATCACGGCTCGCGCGCGCTCGCCGAAGGCTTCTACGCCCGCTGGGGCGCGCGGATCGAGGTCGTCGACCTCGCCGACACCGCCGCCGCCCTCGCCGCGCTGCGCACGCCCGCGCAACTCCTCTGGATCGAGACGCCCTCGAACCCGCGCATGCGCATCACCGATGTCGCCACGCTCGCCGCCGCCGGCCGCGCCGCCGGGGCGCTGGTCATGGTCGACAACACCTTCGCCAGCCCGATCCTCCAGAACCCGCTCTCGCTCGGCGCGCACGTCGTCATGCACTCGTCGACGAAATACCTCGGCGGCCACAGCGACGTCCTCGGCGGTCTGCTCGTCGCCGGGACCGACTGCCCCGCGCCTGTCCGCGAGCGCCTGCGCGAGTGGCAGAAACTCGGCGGCGCCGTGCCGGCGCCCTTCGATTGTTGGCTCCTGCTCCGCAGCCTCGCGACCCTGCCGATCCGCGTCCGCGCGCAGAGCGAAAGCGCGGCGAAAGTCGCCGCCTGGCTCGCCGCGCACCCGCGCGTCGAAGTCGTGCATTATCCCGGTCTGCCGACGCATCCCGGCCACGCGCTGGCGAAAAAGCAGATGCGCGGCTTCGGCGGCATGGTGTCGTTCGAGGTCCGTGGCGGATTCGATGCCGCGCACGATGTCGTGGCCAAGGTGAAGCTCTTCACCCGCGCGACCAGCCTCGGCGGCGTCGAGAGCCTGATCGAGCACCGCAAGCGCGTGGAGAGCCCGACCTCGACCGTCCCCGCCGGCCTCATCCGCGTCTCCTGCGGCCTCGAGCACGTCGACGACCTGATCGCCGACCTCGCCCAAGCGCTGGGTTGAGGTGACACGCACCCTCCCGGCGCGTCGAGAATCTGCTTCGCCCAACGTCAGTCCGACCCGCTGCGCCTGTGACTGCCGCGCACCGACCGGGACTTGATACCCGGGACGAAAACATCTGGCCACGGCGCGCGAACCGATTTCTGTTCCCGGCCTTACCCCGCGCATGAACCCCTACCGCGTCCTTCTCCCGGCGGCCGCCTTGGTCTTGGCGGGCCTCGCCTTCGCCGCTCCGCCCGTCGGCAACCCGGTCGAAAAGTTCCAGCAGCTCGATACGCTCCTGCCCACGCCGAACGCCCAGCGCACGGCCTCCGGCGCGCCCGGCCACGCCTACTGGCAGAACCGCGCCGACTACGAGATCGACGTCACGCTCGACGACGCCCAGCGCCACCTCAGCGGCACGGCCACGATCACGTATCACAACCATTCCCCCGACGCGCTCAGCTACCTCTGGCTCCAGCTCGACCAGAACTACATGGCGCATAACGCCGACAGCCGCGCCGTGCCCAACCTGCGCCGCGGCCCCAACCCCGACCAGCTTACCTTCCGCGCGCTCGACCGCTTGCTTTACCAGGAGGGTTACGACGGCGAGATGACCATCCGTGCCGTCACCGACGCCGCCGGTGCGCCGCTGCCCTGCACGATCGTGAAGACGATGCTGCGCATCGACCTCCCCGCGCCGCTCGCCGCGGGCGCGAGCACGACGTTCCGCGTCGCGTGGGATTTCCCGATCAACGACATGAAGCGCGCCAACGAGCGCACGGGCTACGAGTATTTCCCGGAGGATGACAACTGCACCTACACCATCGCGCAGTGGTTCCCGCGCATGGCGCCCTACACCGACTACACCGGCTGGCAGCACAAGCAGTTCCTCGGCTCCGGCGAGTTCACGCTCGAGTTCGGCGACTACACCGTCCGCCTCACCGTTCCCGCCGACCACATCGTCGGCGCCACCGGCGTGTTGCAGAATCCCAACGATGTCCTCACGCCCGTGCAACGTGAACGCCTGGCGCAGGCGCAGCGCGAGTTCGCGAAGCCGGTGTTCATCGTCACGCCCGACGAGGCGCGCGCCGCCTCGCAGCAGAAAGCCGCGGCGACGAAGACCTGGGTGTTCCGCGCCGAGAACGTGCGCGACTTCGTCTTCGCCTCCTCGCGCCGCTTCATCTGGGACGCCATGGCCGTCGAGGGCTTCACGCACCCCGTCACGCCGGTGCGCGCCGGCGGCGTCGCCGACCGCATGTATCGCCCGCCGGTCATGGCGATGTCGCTCTACCCGAAGGAAGGCATGCCGCTCTGGGACAAGTATTCCACGCACGCCATCGCCCACACCATCCAGGTGTTCTCGCGCTACGCGTTCCCTTACCCGTATCCGGTCGCGTGGTCCGTCCTCGCCGGCTTCAGCGGCGGCATGGAGTATCCGATGATCTGCTTCAACGGCCCGCGCCCCGAGCCCGACGGCACCTATCCGGAGCGGACCAAATACGCCCTCATCGGCGTCATCATCCACGAGGTCGGCCACAACTATTACCCGATGATCGTCAATTCCGACGAGCGCCAGTGGACGTGGATGGACGAGGGC
>CAYYVB010000315.1:0-4097 GCA_964475035.1 uncultured Opitutaceae bacterium
TCGGGTTCTCGAGAACCTGCATCGGACGGCGATGGAGTGCCCGCGTCGGCGCGCCGCCGCGGCTGGCCTCAATCGAGCGCACCGAGCGCGCGCGGCTCGTGGTTGTTGGCGCGGCACCAGGCGAGGTACTGCGCCTTGAGCTTGGGCGTGTCCGTGTAGTCGCGGGTCTCGCCGGAGTCGCCGACATAGGCCAGCCGCCCCGTCATGCTGATCTGCACGACACAGGGTTCCTCGCCGACGCAGGTCCAGGTGTCGACGTTGCCGGCGGCCTCGTAGACATAGGCGCCCGGCCCGGCGAAAAAGCCTCTTCCGCCTCGGCACTCTTCTTGGGATGGCTCGGACGCAGTTGCAGCCGGGTCAACTCGTGCTCGTGCAGCCACCGGCCGATCGTGCCCTCGTGCACCTCGACGTTGAAGCGTTTCGCCACCTCGGCCTGCAAGTCCACGCAGCGCCAGCGCACGACCTTGTGCTCCGACGGACCCGGGCCCGCCACGACGACCGCTAGCGCTTCCTCCCCTCTATGACACGGAGCAAACTGCTCGCTCATCAGACCAGGGAGAGCCAGATGACCGAGAGCCCGCTCGCGCGCCCCTTCCCCCTGCCCTGCGGGGCGACACTGCCCAACCGGCTCGCCAAGGCGGCCATGACTGAAGGCCTCGCCGATCCAATGGGGCGTCCGACACCAGAACTTGAACGGCTCTACGGCATCTGGTCGGACGGCGGCGCGGGCCTTCTGCTCTCGGGCAATATTCAGATCGACGCCGATCACCTGGAGCGTCCCGGCAACGTGATCATCGACCGCGAGCCCGACGAGGCGATGCGCGCGGCCCTTCAGCGTTGGACGAAAGCCGCGACACGCAACGGCAACCACTTCTGGGCGCAGCTCGCGCACGCCGGGCGCCAAACGATGGCGAGCGTCAATCCGCACCCAAAGGCGCCCTCGGTAGTGAAGCTAGGCCTGCCTGGCGGTCAGTTCGGCAAGCCGGTTGCTCTCGACGCTGCGGAAATCCCCGCGCTGGTCGGGCGGTTCGCGATGGCCGCACGCGTATGCAAGGAGACGGGTTTCACCGGCGTCGAAATCCACGCCGCGCACGGCTATCTCATTTCGCAGTTTCTCAGTCCGCGCTCCAACCAGCGCAATGATCAATGGGGCGGATCGCTTGAAAGCCGTGCGCGATTTCTGCTCGATGTCGTGAGCGCGACGCGTAGGGTCGTAGGGAAGGAGTTCCCGCTCGCGGTAAAGCTCAACAGCGCCGACTTTCAGAAAGGCGGTTTCGCGTTCGAGGACAGCCTCAAAGTCGCGCACTGGCTGCAGCAGGCGGGCGTCGACCTGATCGAGATTTCCGGCGGCACCTATGAACAACCGAAGCTCTTGGGCATCGAAGGCATGGAAGCGCCCGAAGCCCAGAAAAACGTCGCGGTCTCGACGCTGGCGCGGGAGGCCTATTTCGTCGATTTCGCCAAAGCGATGAAACAGGCTATCGCCGTGCCGTTCATGGTGACGGGCGGCTTTCGCTCGCGCGCGGCGATGGAGCAGGCGGTCGAGACAGGCGCGTGCGATGTCATCGGTTTGGGGCGCCCGCTCTGCGTCATGCCCGACGGCCCCCGGGCGCTGATTGCCGGCGCGGAAGAGCTTCCGCGCAAGGAAAAATCGTTGGCGCTGTTACCGAAATGGTTGTCGTTGCTCAATGGTGTCAAATCGATCCGCGCCATCAGCGGCTTCGCCACACAATTCTGGTTCTACTGCCAGATCTACGCGCTCGGGCGCACGGGGATGCCCGCGCCCGCGATGTCCGTCTTCGCAGCGCTCATGCAAGTCGAGGCGACGCACAAGAACTGGCTTAAAGCGCGCGCCGCGGCACTCGCTGCACAACTGAGACAGAGCGCGGATCGCGCCGCCTCATTCTAAGGGGCGACGTAGCGCGAAGCGGTCGCGTGATCGCGCCCCATCGCAAGCGGCGGGACGACCTGTTCCAGGGTGATCCACGGCTCAGCGACGACTTCACGGCCGGGCGCGAACAACTTCGCGGCGAGGTCCGCGAGCCTCTGTGATGCCCGCCTATGTGCTCGACACCAACAACCGAACGCGACCCGCTGTGATTCCGACGCGGGGATCAGCGTGGTGGCCAGACATCCTCGGGCCAGGCGGGTTCGATGCGCGCCGCGCTGGGCGCCGCCGGTGCCGATTGCGGCAGCACTTCGACGCGATCGATCCGCAGACTTGGTCTTTGACTGATCGCCGGTGACGACGACTTGACGGTGAGTGCCTTCACGTCGTGCCGACGCGCCCATATGTCCGGCCGCTGGTGAATCCGGTGCTGCGCGTAGTAGCGAAATCCCTCCGCCAGATCCTTCCACAGCCCCTCGAAGCAACCGATGCGCTTCAGGAACGAGTCGACTTCATCCGGCGTGGGATTGGTCCCGAACTCCCGGATCCGGTTCCACTCCCGGGCGATCTCGATCGTGGGATTGGCGATGGCCGTGTTGCCGCCAAGGGCGCACAGCACATAGTCGAAGCGGACCCACCTGTCCCAAGCCTGCTCCCTGATCGTGGCGATTTCAGTATCAGGTACGCCAGCGGCGCGAAGCAGCCCTACCGCCTCGCTCAGCGCCGTCTCCATCTCCGCATCGCTGTAGGCTTCCCGGCGCGGCATCCGCTGGGTCATCTCAAGCCGCGCTCGAACGCTCATACGCAGCAGCTGGCCCATATGCTCGATGCTGTCCCGCGCCTGTTTCATCAACAGCTGGGCTTCGACCGGCGCCGACGAATTGCCGATGCGATCGAGATTGGCCGTCACGAGGCAGGCGATGGCCGCGACGCACAGTGACCATGCACCAATAGGACTGACGAATGCCGCGATGCTCTGCAGCACCAACAAGACGCCCGCCGTGGCGTAGCAGGCCTCGCGCAGATGCAGCTGCAACCACGCCACGGCCTGGTGGAACAGCATGGTCAACCGCACTTCAAGCCTCCGGATCCGAAGAGCGTGGCTAGGGCGAGGGCTGTTGTTCGCGGCATAAGGGCGACATACTAGCTGCCGTTTCCCAGCGCGAACCTATTCCTTGGAGGTAGTACCGATAGGTTTCCGGTGTCGCCCCGCACATCCGCGCCGGCGATTGGCGCGCCCGGCTGGGAAGGGTTGCTCTCATCCACTGAGCTACGGGCGCCTCAATGGGTTTAGCGGTCGACGCGGTTGAAGGCGAAATTTTCGGCGTGGGTCTTGGGTCGGATGGCGCGCGCTATTTCTGCATTGGCGATCTCAGGAGCCGCGCCGTCGTCGGTGGCGGCCGATGCGCCAATCCCTGGTTCCGCTCCCGGTACATCAGTTGACTGACGATCTTCTCAGCGAAGTCGGCGTTCATGCGCTCGGCAGATCGAAAGAGCCCGTTCGAAGCGGTCTCTTTGCTGGTCCAAATTCGCGTCCCCGCGGAGTTCCGCCAGGCTATCGACTGATTCTCTTCGTTGAGAAGGAGATGGGAGGCTGCCGCGGCAGCCTCCCTTCTTGTTCACTCGACGATCCGCAGGATCGGCTCGCTGGCGCCGCCCACGGTCGCCACAGCGACCGCCTCGAAGGCCTCCATGAGCCCCTCGACCGTGTTGGTCGTGAAGGTGTAGCTCTGGCCGTCCTCGGTCGGGCTGGCGCAGTTGATGCGGCGGGTGTTGTCGCCCGAGCTCACCACGTTGTAGCCGATGGTGAAGATCTTCACGCCGGCGGCCTTGATCTGCGTGCACAGCTGCTCGAACTGGTAGTTCGCCGTGCCGTTGCCCGACTCGTAGTAGCTGTTGAAGTCGAAGTCCGACAGCACGACGATCGCCTTGTAGGTGTTGGTCGTGTTGTAGGCGTTCGGCAGGTTCACGCCGGTGAAGATGGCGTCCCACTTCGGCGATATCATGTACCACGCCCAGGCCAGGCCGAGATGCGCCGCGGTCGTGCCGGCCCCCGTGAGCGAGTTGACCGCCGTCTCCAGGGTGGCCTTGTCGCTCGACAGCGGCTTGATCTTGTTGGCCGAGCCCGGCGTCTGGCTGCTCAGGCCCTGGACATAGGACGCGTAGTCGCCCATCGCGCCGGACCGCTTGCTCCTGAAGTCGCCGAAGT
>CAYYVB010000316.1:0-4061 GCA_964475035.1 uncultured Opitutaceae bacterium
ACCTCGGTCACCAGACCAAGCGTTGGAACCCGCGCTCCAAGCCCTACGTGTTCGGCCACCGTCAGGGCATCACCATCATCGACCTCGAGAAGACCCACGCGGCCCTCGAGAAGGCCTGCTCTTTCCTCGAGCAACTCGTCGCCTCGGGCGATGACGTCCTCCTCGTCGGCACCAAGCGCCAAGCCCAGGAGCTCATCAAGGAAGCCGCCGCCGCCACCGGCATGCCCTACGTCACCACCCGCTGGATGGGCGGCACGCTGACCAATTTCTCCACCATCAAGAAGTCCCTCGCCAAGTTTAAGAAATACCAGGCGATGGACGCCAACGGCGAGCTTTCGAAGTTCTCCTCCAAGGAGGAGTCCGCCATCCGCCGCGAGATGGCCCGCATGACCCGCAACTTCGACGGCATCGTCAACATCGACGGCCTCCCCGCCGCCATGTTCGTGATCGACGCCGGCTACGAGGAGATCGCCGTCCTCGAGGCCAAGCGCCTTGGCATCCCCTGCGTCGGTCTCGTCGACACCAACTCCGACCCGACCCAGCTGTCGCACCCGATCCCGGGCAACGACGATGCCGCCAAATCCATCCGCATCGTCGTCGAGACGGTCGTCGCCGCCATCCAGGCCGGGCTCGCCCACCGCGAGAACCGCCGCGTGCAGCGCGCCGAGAAGGCCGCCGCCGATGCCGCCGCCGTGACCGATGCCGACGCGGTCCTCGAGAAGGTCGCCCTCCCGGCCAGCGCCAAGGACCTTGTCGAGTCCGAGGAGAAGCCTGCTGTCGCCCCGCGCAAGCGCACCACCCGCACCGCCGCGGCCAAGAAATCCGCCGTCTCCACCGAGGACGTCTGAGTTTAACCAACCAATCCGAATCCCAATGTCCGCCATTTCAGCCAGCATGGTCGCGGAACTCCGCGAAAAAACCGGCGCCGGTCTCCTTGATTGCAAGAAGGCCCTCGATGAAGCCCAAGGCAACATGGAGCAGGCCGAGACGATCCTCCGCAAGAAGGGTGTCGCCTCCGCCGCCAAGAAAGCCGGCCGCTCCACCTCCGACGGCCTCGTCGAAGCCTACATCCACGTCGGCGGCAAGGTCGGCGTGATGGTCGAGGTCAACTGCGAGACCGACTTCGTCGCCAAGACCGATGACTTCAAGGGTTTCTGCCGCGACATCTGCCTCCAGATCGCCGCCGCCAACCCGAGCTATGTCCGCCGCGAGGAAGTCCCCGAGACGGAGCTCGCCAAGGAGCGTGACATCGCCGCCGCGCAGATGCAGGGCAAGCCCGCCGCCGCGATCCAGAAGATCGTCGAGGGCAAGCTCGAGAAGTATTACTCGCAGGTCTGCCTGCTCGACCAGCCCTTCGTCAAAGACCCGGAGAAGACGATCAAGGATCTCCTCACCGAGAAGGTCGCGAAGCTCGGCGAGAACATGCAGATCCGCCGCTTCGTCCGTTTCCAGCTCGGCGCCTGAGTCCGCGCATTGCTTTGTCAAACGCCCCGCCGTAAGGTGGGGCGTTTTTCTTTTCCGCCCATGAATGTCACCCAGCAGCAGATCATCCAACGCGGACTCGCGAACCGCTGCCCGAATTGCGGCGACAAGACGTTGTTCCATCCGGAAAAACTCCTCGAACTCAACCGCCAGTGTCCGTCCTGCGGCCTGAAACTCGAGCGGGAGGAGGGATTTTTCCTCGGCGCCATGGCGCTGAACTACGGCGTCACCTGCTTCGTCTTCCTGCTGCCCACCGTGCTGCTCTGGTATGGCGGCGTGCTCGGGGACACGGCCGCGATCGTCATCGCCTTGGCCGGGGCCTTTCTCGTGCCCGTGCTGCTCTACCGCTCGTCGCGCAGCTGGCAACTGATGCTCTATTACTTCTTTCTGCCGCAACATCTCCCCGCGAACCGCCGCGCCTTGTCCGGCGACGAAGACGAAAACGTCTGAGCAGGGCGCAGCCGGCGATTGCGCGCGCCCCTGATTTTTCTGCTTCCGTTTTCGGACCGGAGACCTACGTTTCCGCACCTTGCTTCCGGAGAGGTGGCAGAGTGGTTGAACGCGCCGCACTCGAAATGCGGTTTAGGCTTATACCCTAACGTGGGTTCGAATCCCACCCTCTCCGCCATTTTGCCGAATTTGACCTCGGATGAGATGGTCGCGTGTCCTTAAAGCCGCGTCGCACTTGGGGTGGGATGAGAACCTTGGTTCGACGGAGCGGAGGCCAAAGGCCGAAGCGGAGAAGGGGCGCGCGGAGCGCGAGTGCGCAGCACCCGGGTGAAGCCCGGCCAATCCCACCCTCTCCGGCATTTGCGCTGCAAATGGAGAGTGGTGCTGGGCGGAACAGAAACGAAGCGCCACAGAACCGGAAATTCTCGATATAGTTTTCGATCGGTATGTCGTTCGTCGCCAGACAAGCAGGGTAAAATGCCCCTGATTATTATGGGGTGTCTCAGGCGTTGCAGCTCGGGCTCGTGCGGAGTGTGCTTCACAGGACACACACAACACTTCATTGGGACGTCACCCCACGACTGATGCAACCTACGTTTCGCGAACGCTATTGCCAGAGCCTTGGTCTGGCTCCGCAGGATTTTGAATCCCACCTCTTTCGACGAGGGCTCTACCTCCATGCCCGATTATTTGCCGGATTGCTGGGTCTGATTCCGGACTATTTTTCCGCCGACCACGAATTCATCCGCAGCGTCGGCAACATCCGCAGCCGCCGCTATTTCCATGCCGAAGCCGGCGAATTCCACATGGACGGGGCCAATCGCGGTTTCCTCCGTCGGTTTCTCCGATTGCGCGTCTCCGCCGAGCGCGTGCGCTGCGCCATGGAGGAACACTGGGGCACCGCCGAATCCAACCCGCCGACCACGCCGGTCAGCTGACGCTCACGACCTTCACGTTGGTGAACTCGCGCAGGCCCCAGGCGCCGAGTTCGCGGCCGTGTCCGCTCAGGCCAACGCCACCGAACGGCAGCGTGGGATGCGAGCGCACGAACTCGTTCACGAATGCGTTGCCCGCGCGCAGCTCCGTGCGCGCGATCCGCTCCCCGCGTTTCCGGTTGCGCGTGAACACCGCGGCCCCGAGCCCGAAAGGCGTGGCGTTGGCCAGCGTGAGCGCGTGCCGCTCGTCGCGCGCCGGCACGACTGCCGCCACCGGGCCGAACAACTCCTCGTCAAACGCCGCCATGCCCGGCCGCACGCCCGACAGCACCGTGGCCGGATAAAACCAACCGGCGCCGCCGGGCAACCTGCCGCCGAGCAGCACCTTCGCCCCGGCGCGGACGCTGCGCTGCACCTGCGCGTGCAATTCAGCGCGCAGGTCCGCGCGCGCGAGCGGACCGAGCTGCGTCGCGGGATCGCGCGGATCGCCGCTGCGGCGCCGCGCCATCTCGGCGACGAGCAGGGCCTCGAACCGCGCGCGCACTTTCTCGACCACGATGAAACGCTTTGCCGCCACGCAGCTCTGGCCGGTGTTGTAGAGGCGCGACTCCGCGCCGAGCGCGGCGGCCGACGCCAGGTCGGCATCGGCCAGCACGATGTAGGCATCGCTGCCGCCGAGCTCGAACACGCCCGGCTTCATCGCCGCGCCGGCGCGCGCGGCCACGCGGCGCCCGACCGCCGTGCTGCCGGTGAGCGTGACCATGGCGAGGCGAGGATCGTCGATCAGCGGCTCGGTCTGCGCACCGTCGAGCACGAGCGTGGAGAACACGCCGCGCGGCACGCCGGCGCGCGTGAAGACGCGCGCGATTGCCCGGGCGCAGCCGGTGACGTTGGTCGCGTGCTTCAACACCATCGTATTGCCCGCCATCAACGCCGGGGCGGCGGCGCGAAAGGCCTGCCAGAACGGAAAGTTCCACGGCATGATCGCCAGCACCACGCCGAGCGGTTGATACGTGACATAGCGTTGGGCCGGCGCGCCGGCGGGACGTTCGTCGGCGAGGAAGCCGGCCGCGTGCTTCGCGAAGTAGTCGCAGTTCAGCGCGCATTTTTCGATTTCGGCGCGCGCTTGCGTGATCGGTTTGCCCATTTCCGTCGTGATCAGCGCGGCAAACCTGTCCGCGTCACGCCGCAACT
>CAYYVB010000317.1:0-4016 GCA_964475035.1 uncultured Opitutaceae bacterium
GGCGGGGCCTCGTTGGCGCCGAGGCGGTGGTCGTTGGAGGCGGAGGCGACCATGGCGCGGAGCAGGCCGCCATGGCGGTGGACAGCGCGGACGACGGCGGCGCAGAACACGAGGAACTGCATGTTCGCGTGCGGCGTGTTGCCGGGCTCGAGGAGGTTGCCTTGGACGGCGTTGCCAAGGGACCAGTTGAGGTGCTTGCCCGAGCCGTTGACGCCGGCGAAAGGCTTCTCGTGCAGGAGGCACTCGAGGCCGTATTTGCGGGCGACGCGCTTGAGCATGATCATCAGCAGCTGCTGGTGGTCGGCGGCGATGTTCGCGTTCTCGTAGATCGGGGCGATCTCGTATTGGGAGGGCGCGACCTCGTTGTGGCGGGTCTTGACCGGCACGCCGAGCTTGTAGAGCTCGGCCTCGCACTCGTGCATGAACGCGAGCACGCGGTCCGGGATGACGCCGAAATACTGGTCCTCGAACTCCTGGCCCTTGGGCGGCTTGGCGCCGAAAAGCGTGCGGCCGGCCGTGAGAAGGTCGGGGCGGCTGAGGTGGAAATTGCGGTCGATGAGGAAGTATTCCTGCTCCGGACCGGCGGTGGCCGTGACCATCGGAATGTTGGTGTGGCCGAAAAGCTTCAGGATGCGGCGCGCCTGCTGGTCGAGCGCCTTCATCGAGCGCAGGACCGGGGTCTTGAGGTCGAGGGCCTCGCCGGTCCACGACACGAAGGCGGTCGGGATACAAAGGGTGACGCCGTTGGCGTTTTCGACGAGGTAGCAGGGGCTCGTGACGTCCCACGCTGTGTAACCGCGCGCCTCGAAGGTGGCGCGGATGCCGCCGGAGGGGAACGACGAGGCGTCGGGCTCGCCCTGCGCGAGCTGCTTGCCGGAAAATTCGGCGATGGCGCCGCCGCGGCCGTCCGGCTCGAGGAAGCTGTCGTGCTTCTCGGCCGTGATGCCGGTCAGCGGCTGGAAGACGTGGGCGTAGTGCGTGGCGCCGCGCTCGAGCGCCCAGTCCTTGATCGCCGTGGCGACGATATCGAGCACGCCGGCCTCGAGGGTCGCGCCGGTGTCGATCGTCTTGCGCAGCGACTTGTAGGCGGCCTTGGGCAGGCGCTGCTGCATGATTTTGTCATTGAAGACATTCTTGCCGAAGATGCCGGCGGAGTGGCTTTCGGCCACGGTCTTGGTGGTGCGGTAGTTGTTCGCCGCGGAGATGGCGGCGAGACGGGACGGGCTGACGCTCATGGGGGAAGGTGCAACGCAGAACGGTTTGGTTTGAGGGACGGGGTGAACAACCGCCACGAACCGGCGGCTGCTCGCGGGCTCAGAAAGCCGTTTCCATGCCAGCCACGCGAACCTGTTTCAGAAAATTAACGTGGGCGCAGTGCCGTGCAGGCAGCAGGTGTAGCAGCCGTCGTAAGACGGCTGAGGGCGATGTCCGGTGCGATGATCCGTCCTCGCTCTCCAGCCGACTTACGTCGGCTGCTACGGGGGGACGGCGGGAACAGAGCGACGGCGCGTGGGGAGCGGGCGTGGTTTGTTGCGCGCAAGCGCGCAACCTAAAGCCGGCGCGTCCTCGGACTACTGCAACATCCGCACGCGGCGGTGTTTTTGGGGGAATTGCAGAGTCACCACGGTGCCGACGCCTTCCTTGCTCTCGATGCCGACGTGGCCACCGTGGTCGCGGAGGATGCGTTGCACGATCATCAGGCCGAGGCCGTGGCCGGTCGGCTTCGTGGTGTGATACGGCGAGAAGAGCTTGGCCATGTCCTCGGCCTTGATACCGCTGCCGGTGTCGGCCACGGCGACGTAGACGGAATCGTCGTCCGTGCGCACGCGGAGCGTCAATCGGCCCTCGGGACCCATGGCCTCCATCGCGTTTTTGACCAAGTTGAAGAACACCTGCTTCAACTGGTCGCGGTCGGCCATGATCACCGGTGTGGCGGCGGGCAGGTCGGCCTCGACGCTGATCGCGCGGTCTGAGAGCTCACGACCTTGGAAGCGGAGGACATCCTCGATGATCTCGACGAGATTCGTCTCCGTGAGGTCGGGCGGGCGCGGGCGGATCGCTTCGAGAAAATTCCGGATGATGCCGTCGAGGCGCGTCACTTCGTCCTGGCAGACCTTGATCGAATCGGCGAGCGCGTCGGCCTCCTTCGAGCCGCGCAGTTTTTTCAGGCGGCGGTCGATGAGCTGAAGGTGGATCGTGAGCGAGTTGAGCGGGTTGCCGAGCTCGTGCGCGACGCTGGCGGCGAGGAGCAGGATGGAGGAGATGCGCTCGTTCTCGATCAGTTCCTCGGTGCTCTTCTTTTCGTTGGTGATGTCGGTGAGGATGATGGCGGAGCGCGCCTGCCCGCCCGGGCCTTCGTGGAACGGCACGCGGTAGAGGCGGACGACGCGCGGCTGCGGGTAACGCAGCTCGAACTCGCGGGTGACCAGCGGCGCGGCCGCGCCGGCAGTTTCGCCCTCGCCCGCGCCGTCGAGCGAAGCGCGCAGGCCGGGCACGAGGCGCCAAAGCGAGGCGCCGGCGCCGCCCTCGGGCAGGCCGATCAGGCGCGTGGCGGCTTCGTTGGCGTAGTCGATCGTGCCATCGGCATCGATGACGAGCACGCCTTCCTGCAGCGTGTTGAAGACCGATTCGAGCAGCGCGCGCTCCCGGGCGAGGCGTTGGACGAGGTTCTGCAGGTTGGCTTGGTCGAGCTGGTCGAGCCGGCCGAGGACCTTGTCGAGGGAGCTGTGTTTTTTTCCGGCCATCGGACGGAGCGGGCGCGCTCAGAACATCACCTGCATGCGGGTGATCAAACGGTCCTGGCTTCCGGTCGCGCCGGGCGTGTCGCCAAGCAGGTAGTTGAGCTGCAACTTCAAATCGTCGCCCTTGAGGTAGTAATTCAGTCCGAGCAGCCACGAGTCGACGACGTCGTTGGCGCGGCGCGAATTCGGGTCGAAGCGCTCGTGGCGCAACACCGCCTGCAGCTTCGAGGGCAACACGTAGTAGGCGAGTGTCGCTTGCCAGGCTTCGGCGTCGAATTGCGCGTCGGGCACGGCGTTGACCGGGCGATAATCCATCCCGAGCCACTCGGCGCTGAGGTCGAAGCGGTCCCACGTGAGCGTCGCGTCGATGCCCGCGCCGTGGGGGCGGCCCGCGAAGGTGTTGCCGGTGAAGCCGAGCCCGGCGCGCGTGACGGCGGTGTCCTCCGACCAGAAGCCGTTGGCGCCGAGCGTGAGCTTGCCTTGCTTTGCGGCCCAGGGGGTGAAGGTGACGCGCGCGGAGCGCTGGAAGCGGCTGTCGTCGTTGCTGCTGACGTTCGAGCCGTTGCCGTTGGCGGCGACGACGAGGTAGGAGAATTTCTTGTCCAGAAGGTCGCCGAAGACGGACATCGCCAGCTGGCGCCCGTCGGCGAGGCGATCGCTGCCGAGGTAGCGCTCGATGGTGAGGGTCTTGGTATCGCTCATCAACTGCTCGCCGCCGAAGGCGGGCTTGAGCTGGCCAAAGCGCACGCGCGCCTCAGGGTAGCGGTTCCAGCCGACGTAGATCTCGTTGCCCTGCGTGCGGTGGCCGGTGCCGCCGGAGAGCGTGTTGCCCTGGAGATCGAGCTCGGCCTTGAAATCGAAATGTTCGGCGAAGGCGCCCGAGACGTAGATGCGCGCCCGGCGGAAGAAGAACCGATCGTTGCCCGTCACGCCGCTCCAACGCGAATCCGGCGCGCCGCCGAACTCCGCCTGGCCATGCAGGAAGCCGCCGACGGCGAGGCGCGACACCTTGCCCGCCGGCTGCGCGACGACGCCGGGCTGGGCGTCTTTCCAGCCGAGCTGCTTTTTCAGCTCGGAATTCTCCTTCGCCAATTCCTGCACGCGCGACTCGAGGGCGTTGAGGCGCTCCTCGACGGAAGTCTGGGCCCGCCCTACGATCGGGTTGAGCAGGAATGTGAAGGAACAGAGGAGAAGGATGGAACGGCGCATCTTGAGGGCCGAGGAAAAACGATTCGTCGCCTGACGGCACGCCGAAATGCGCCCGCTTCCCTACTC
>CAYYVB010000318.1:0-3994 GCA_964475035.1 uncultured Opitutaceae bacterium
CCCAATGGCTCGTGGACCAGAAGTGGACCACCCCGTCGCAGCTCGTGATTTCCGGCGGCAGCGCCGGCGGCCTGCTCATGGGCGCCGTGCTCAACCAACGCCCCGACCTCTTCAAGGCCGCGCTCGTCGTCGTGCCCTTCGTCGACGTCCTCAACACCATGCTCGACGCCTCGCTCCCGCTCACGACCGAGGAATACGTCGAGTGGGGCAACCCGAACATCAAGGAAGAGTATGGCTGGATGCGCGCCTACTCGCCCTACGACAACCTCAAGGACGCCCAATACCCGAACGTCCTCGTCAACGTCTCCTTCTACGACAGCCAGGTGCCGTATTGGGAAGGCGCGAAGTATCTCGCGAAGATGCGCGACCTCCAAAAGGGCAAGGACAGCGCGCTCCTCCTCTACACGCTCTTCGGCGCCGGCCACGGCGGCGCCTCCGGCCGCTACGACGCGCTCAACGACGTGTCGCGAGACTATGCGTTCTTTCTGAGTGCTTTGGACCTGCTCCTGCAACGCGGTCGCCCCGTCCGCCCCTCACCCCACTCCATGTTCCGCTCCCTCACCTCAGCCCTCTGCGTCGCAGCCGCGCTCGGCCTCACGACCGCCACGACCGTTGCACAACCCTCCGTCCCCATGAAACCCTACGGCCTCGTGATCCACGGCGGCGCTGGCGTCATCCAGCGCGAGCAGATGTCGCCCGAACTTGAGGCGGAATACCGCGCCAAGCTCGCCGAGGCCCTGCAGGCCGGCTATGCGATCCTCGAGCGCGGCGGCGCCGCCCTCGACGCCGTCATCGCCGCCGTGCAGGTCATGGAGGATTCCCCGCTCTTCAACGCCGGCAAGGGCGCCGTGTTCAATGCCGACGGCATTTGCGAACTCGACGCCTCGATCATGAACGGCCGCACGCTCCAGGCGGGCGCGGTTGCCGGGTTGCGCCGCATCAAGAGCCCCATCCAGCTCGCCCGCGATGTCATGGAGAAATCCCCGCACGTGATGATGATCGGTGAAGGCGCGGAGAAGTTCGCCGCCTCGCGCGGCTACGAGTTCGTGCCCAACGAGTATTTCCACACCGAGCGCCGCCGCCAGCAGCTTGAGCGCGCCAAGAAGGCCGAGTCGCGCGCCGACAACGGCACCGCCTCGGTCCCGCTGGAGCTCTCCTCCCCCGGCATCAGCGACACCGACTGGTTCCTCCGCGAGACGAAATACGGCACCGTCGGTTGCGTCGCGCTCGACCGCGAGGGCAACCTCGCCGCCGGCACCTCGACGGGCGGCATGACGAACAAGAAATTCGGCCGAGTCGGCGACGTGCCCGTCATCGGCGCCGGCACCTACGCGAACAATGCCACCTGCGCCGTCAGCTCGACCGGCTGGGGCGAGTTCTTCATCCGCGCCAATGTCGCTCACGACATCCACGCCCAGATGGAATATGCCGGAAAAGATCTCACCACCGCCGCCGCGGCCACACTCGCGAAAGTCGCGAAGCTGGGCGGCGATGGTGGCGTCATCGGCCTCGATCGTGATGGAAATGTCGTGATGGATTTCAACTCCTCCGGCATGTATCGCGGCGCGAAGATCTCCGGCCGCCCCGAAACGATCGCCATCTACGGCGACGAACCCCGCCGCTGAACCTCCGATGCCCGCCAAACGCGAATTGCTCGAGAAGATCATCGCCCGCCTCGCCGAGGAGGTGGAACTGATGACCCAGGCCGCGCTCTCCACCCACGCGGAGGCGACCGACGACGAGAACAAGGCCGAGGACAAATACGACACTCGCGGCCTCGAGGCCTCCTACCTCGCGCACGGCCAGTCGAAGGCCGCCGAGGAAGCCGCGCTCGCCGTCGCGCAGTTCCGCGCCCTGCCCGTCCGGGAATTCCAGCCGGGCGAACCCATCAGCCTCGGCGCACTCGTCACCGTCGAGACCCGCGGCAAGCCCGCCTACTATTTCGTCGGCCCTCGCGCCGGCGGCACCGAGATCGACTACGACGGCCGCGAGGTGCTCGTCGTCACACCCCAGTCCCCGCTCGGCCGCCAGCTCGTCGGCAAATTGCAAGGCGACCTCGTCCTGCTCGACGTCGGCGGACGGAAATCCGAGGCGAGCATCACGCGAGTCGCCTGACGCGCGCGCCCCGCGTCGGAGTTCGTTCCGCTCCCGGCACCTTTCGTGTTGCCCGCGCCTCGGCGCGCGCTGGACTCGGCGCTTTTCCGCATGCCCGCCTCTCCGGATCTTCCGAATCCCGACCACGTTCTCCTGCTCGCGCAGGAACTGAAACTCAAGGTGCACCAGGTTGCCGCGACCGCGCAGTTGCTCAAGGGCGGCGCGACCGTGCCGTTCATCTCCCGCTACCGCAAGGAGGCGACCGGCGAGCTCGACGAGGTGCAGGTCACCTCCATCCGCGACCGGATGGAGCAGCTCCAGCAACTCGACGACCGCCGCGCCGCCATCGTCGCGTCGCTCTCGGAGCGCAACCTCCTCACCGACGCGCTCAAGTCCGCGATTGGCGCCGCCACGACGCTGACGCAGCTCGAGGACATTTATCTACCCTTCCGCCCGAAGAAGCGCACGCGCGCCACCATCGCGAAGGAGAAAGGCCTTGAGGCCCTTGCCGAGCTCCTCTGGGCGCAGGAAACCGGCGCTGACCCGCTCGCCGCCGCGGCCGCATTAGTCGGACAAGAATACACCTTGGACGACGGCAAGAATACAAAAGGCAAGATCGAGTCTGTCGATGAAGCGTTGTCCGGTGCGCGCGACATCCTCGCCGAGCGTATGAGCGACGATGCGGCCGTGCGCGAACAGCTCCGCCGCCTCTACCGCGAGCAGGCGGTCGTTTCCTCGAAGGTCATGTATGGCAAGGAAGCCGAGGGTGCGAAGTTCAAGGACTACTTCGACTGGAGCGAGCCGCTGGCCAAGGCGCCGTCGCACCGCATCCTCGCCATGCGCCGAGGGGAGAACGAGTCGTTCCTCATCATGCGGATCACGCTGCCCGATGAGGCGGCCGGCTCGGGCATCGTCGAATTGCATTTCGCGAAGAATTCCTCCGCCTGCGCGGCGCAGGTCCGGCTCGCGGCGCAGGACGCGTTCAAGCGCCTGCTCGCTCCGGCGATGGAGACGGAGATGCGCCTTGAGTCGAAGAAGCGCGCCGACGAGGCCGCGATCAAGGTGTTCGCCGAGAACCTCCGCGAGCTGTTGCTCGCCGCCCCGCTCGGCCAGCGCGCCGTGCTCGCCATCGATCCGGGCTTCCGCACCGGCTGCAAGACCGTGCTCCTCGACCGTCAGGGCAAGCTGCTGCACAACGACGTCATCTTTCCCGACCGCTCGCCCGCCGAGGCGAAGGACAAGCTCAAGGGCTTCGTCGAATTCTTCAAAATCGAGGCCATCGCCATCGGCAACGGCACCGCGGGTCGAGAGACCGAGGCCTTCGTCCGCTCGCTCGGCCTGCCGCCCTCGATCCCGATCGTGATGGTCAACGAGTCCGGCGCCTCGATCTATTCGGCGAGCGAGGTGGCGCGCGAGGAGTTCCCCGACCACGACCTCACGGTCCGCGGCGCCGTCTCCATCGGCCGCCGCCTCATGGATCCGCTCGCGGAGCTGGTGAAGCTCGACCCGAAATCCATCGGCGTGGGCCAATACCAGCACGACGTCGACCAGTCGGCGTTGAAGCGCTCGCTCGACGACCGCGTCGTCTCGTGCGTCAACGCCGTCGGCGTCGAGGTGAACACCGCGTCAAAGCAACTCCTGAGCTACGTTTCCGGTCTCAACAGTGCGACCGCGGCCGCCATCGTGGCGCGACGCAACGAGCAGGGCGCGTTCAAGTCGCGCGCCGACCTCCTCCAAGTGCCACGGCTCGGCCCGAAGGCTTTCGAGCAAGCCGCGGGCTTCCTCCGCATCCGCGACGCCGCCCACCCGCTCGACGGCAGCGCCGTGCACCCGGAACGCTATGCCTTGGTCGAGAAAATGGCTGCCGACGTCGGCGCCAGCGTCGCGGATCTCATGCGCG
>CAYYVB010000319.1:0-3971 GCA_964475035.1 uncultured Opitutaceae bacterium
TCGATCTTGTCGCCCTGCTTGAGGGTGACGATGGCGCGCTTGGAGTCGGAGCCCTGGGTCGGGAGGCCGCGGCGGGAACGCTTCGGCTTGCCCTTGATGTTTTGGATGTTCACGCGCGTGACCGTGACCTTGAAGGTGGTCTCGACGGCTTCACGGACGGTGTGCTTGGTGGCCGAGGGATAGACCTCGAACACATACTGGCCGTAGTTGGCGGAGAGCTTGGAAGCTTTCTCCGTCAGGCGCATGTTTTTGAGAACTTTGTCGGGGCTGATCATGACTGACCTCCGTTGGCGCGGGCGAGGATGGTCTCGAGCGCTTTGCTGGAGACGACGATCCGCGAGTATTGGACGAGATCGAGGGTGTTGAGCTTGGTGGCCTCCTGGAGGGAGACGCGGTCGAGGTTGCGCGCGGCGCGGGAGGCCTCGGCGGTGAAGGGGGCGTCGACGAGGAGCACCTTGCCCTTGGGGGCGATGGTGCGGACGACCTTGCCCATGAGCTTGGTCTTGGGCTGAGCGGGCGTGAAGGCCTCGATGACGTCGATGTCGCCGGCGACGGCGCGATCGAAGAGGGCGCGGGAGAAAGCGAGGGCCTTGACCTTGCCGTTGATCTTCTTGGAGAAGTCGCGGGGCTTCGGGCCGAAGACGACGCCGCCACCGCTCCAGAGCGGGGAGCGGTTCGAGCCGGCACGGGCGCGGCCGGAACCCTTCTGGTTCCAGGGCTTCTTGCCACCGCCGCGGACTTCGCCGCGGGTCTTGGTGGAGCGGGTGCCCTGACGGGCGTTGGCGCGATGGGCGACGACCACTTCCTTCACGGCTTGGAGGCCGCGGTCACCTTCGAAGGTGGGGAGGTTGAAGTCCTTTTCGGAGGACTTGGTGGCGTCGGAGCTGTAAACTTTGAGCTTCATGTTCGTTCAGTCTCCTTAGGCTTTCTTGGCCTTCTTGCCGGCGCGGATGATGACATCGTCGCCGTTGGCGCCGGGAATCGCACCCTTCACGAGGAGGAGGTTCTTCTCGGCGATGATCTTGACGACGCTGAGGTTCTGGACCGTGCGTTGATCGGTGCCCATGTGGCCGGGCATGCGCTGGTTCTTCCAGGAGCGACCGGGCGTCTGGCGCATGCCGATCGAGCCGATGCGGCGATGGAACATCGAGCCGTGCGAGGCGGGGCCGCCGCCGACGCGGAAGCGTTTGACGACGCCTTGGAAGCCTTTGCCCTTCGAGGTGCCGATGACGTCGATGGTCTGGCCTTCGGTGAAGACGGCGACGGTGATGACGTCGCCGGCCTTGACGGTCGGGGCCTCGGCGAGGCGGACTTCGTTGAGCACGCGGGGCGTGGTCTCGAGGCCGGCCTTCTTGGCGTGAGCGGCTTCGGCCTTGCTCGCGTTCTTCGCCTTTTGGGCGCCGAAGCCGAGCTGGACGGCGTTGTAACCGTCGGTGGCGACGGTCTTGACTTGGACAACCGGGCAGGGGCCGGCTTCCACGACGGTGACGGGCACGAGCACGTTCTGTGCGTCGTAGACCTGCGTCATTCCGAGTTTTTTGCCTAATAGAGTAGTGATCATAGGCTAAGTGGTAGGTGGAGGGTTTCCGTTTGGTTTAGACCTACATTAGCAATCCGGCGATGGGAGCCACCGGTGGCTGCTAAAGAGACTGTTGAGAAGGAGGTGTCGTCAGACGTTGATCGTGATGTCGACGCCCGAAGGCAGGTTGAGTTTCTTGAGCTCGTCGACCGTCTGGGCCGTGGGCTCGAGGATGTCGATGAGGCGCTTGTGGGTGCGGCTCTCGAACTGCTCCATCGACTTCTTGTCGACGTGGGGCGAGCGGTTGACGGAGAGCTTCTCGATGCGGGTGGGCAGCGGGATGGGCCCCGAGACGCGCGCGCCGGAGCGCTTGGCGGTTTCGACGATTTCCGAGGCGGACTGGTCGATCACACGGTAATCGAAGCCTTGGAGTTTGATGCGAATGCGTTGGCCTTTCATGGCGGGATAAAGAACGAGGTTTAGGTGCGGGCCGGGGCCTTGGAGGAGGTCTCGACGATCTTGGCGAGGAGCGAGTTCGGAACCTGCTCGAAGTGCGACGGGGTGATGGAGGCGCTGGCGCGGCCCTTCGAGAGGGAGCGGATGTCCGTCACGTAACCGAAGAGGGTTTCGAGCGGGACGTGCGCGGTGATGATGCACGCGCCGTTTTTGTTCTCCATGCCCTGGATCTGGCCGCGGCGGCGGTTGATGTCGCCCATGAGGTCGCCCTGGTATTCCTCGGGCGTGGTGACCTCGACGCCCATGATGGGTTCGAGGAGGATGGGCTTGGCGGCCTTCATCGCTTCCTTGAAGGCGAAGATGCCGGCCATCTTGAACGCGAGTTCCGAGGAGTCGACCTCGTGGAACGAGCCGTCGATGATGCGGATCTTCGCATCGACCACCGGGTAGCCGGCGACGACGCCGTTGTTGGCGCCTTCGAGGATGCCGTCGGTCGAGGGCTTGATGAATTCCTTCGGGATGACGCCACCAACAATCTCGTTGATGACTTCGATGCCCTTGCCCTTCTCGTTCGGCTCGATCTTGACGACGACGTGGCCGTATTGGCCCTTGCCGCCGGACTGGCGGATGAACTTGCCCTCGCCGTCCGCGGTGCCGACGACGGTCTCGCGGTAGGCGATCTGGGGCTTGCCGACGGTGGCCTCGACCTTGAACTCGCGCTTCATGCGGTCGACGATGATCTCGAGGTGAAGCTCGCCCATGCCGGCGAGGATGGTCTGGCCGGTATCCTGGTCCGTCTTGACGCGGAGGGTCGGGTCCTCGGCGACGAGGCGCTGGAGCGCGGTGCCGAGCTTTTCCTGGTCGCCCTTCGAGTTGGGCTCGATGGACATCGCGATGACAGGCTCGGGGAAGGACGGCGGCTCGAGGCGGATGTCGAAGTCCTCATCGCACAGCGTGTCGCCGGTGATGACGTCCTTGACGCCGACGAGGGCGCAGATGTCGCCCGCGTAGGCCAGCTCGATCTCCTCGCGGTCCATGGCGCGCATCAGCACGAGGCGCGAGACGCGCTCGGAGCGGCGGGTGCGGGGATTGTAGAGGGACATGCCGCGCTTCACGACGCCGGTGTAGACGCGGTAGAACACGAGCTTGCCGACGAACGGGTCGGTCCAGAGCTTGAACGCGAGGCCGGCGAGCTTCGCCTTGTCGTCCACAACGGCTTCCACGGAGTTGCCGGAGCTGTCCTGGCCCTTCATCGGCGGAACGTCGATGGGGTTCGGCAGGTAGTTCACGACGCAGTCGAGAAGGCGCTGCACGCCCTTCTTCTTGAACGCGGAGCCGGGGATCACGCCGGTGAACTTCATCGAGACCGTGGCCTTGCGGACGGCGAGGATGAATTCCTCGGTGGTGATTTCCTGACCTTCGAGATACTTGTTGGCGATGACGTCGTCGAAGTCGGAGACGGCTTCGATGAGCTTCTCGCGGTATTCCTTCGCCTGCGCGGCGTATTCGGCCGGGATCTCGCAGGTGATCGGGTTCATGCCGAGGGGATCGGTCGTGTCGTCGAACTTGTAGGCGATGTTCTGGACGAGATCGATGAGGCCGTTGAAATTCTCCTCCTGGCCCATCGGGATGTAGAGGGGATGGGCGTTGGCCTTGAGCTTCTCGCGCATCTCGGAGACGGCGCGGAAGAAGTTGGCGCCGGTGCGGTCCATCTTGTTGACGAACGCGACGCGCGGGACGCCGTATTTGTTGGCCTGACGCCAGACGGTCTCGGACTGGGGCTGCACGCCGGCGACGGCGCAGAACACGGCGACGGCACCGTCAAGGACGCGCATGGAGCGCTCGACCTCGGCGGTGAAATCCACGTGGCCGGGAGTGTCGATGATGTTGATGCGTTGCTTGATGCCCTTCCAGGGGCCGTAAGAGGCGTTCCAGGCGCAGGAAATCGCGGCGGCCGTGATGGTGATGCCGCGCTCGCGCTCCTGCTCCATCCAGT
>CAYYVB010000320.1:0-3967 GCA_964475035.1 uncultured Opitutaceae bacterium
TCCTCCCACAGCGCGGCGAATCCATCGTCCCGTCCCCGTCTTCTCCGGCCCGTCATCAGGCGGATGAGACCGGCGCTGAGCGTCTGGGCGACGAAGCGCGTGCGCGTGGCCTGGCCCGGATGACAGCGGTATTGCCCGAGCACCTGCGGGAGCGCACAGCTCGGCATCCGCTCAACGGCGCGGGAGAAAAAATCGTAGTCCGAGGCGCAGTCCAGATCCTCGCGATAGGGAAATTCGCGGAGGAGCGACCGCCGGACAGTCAGCGTCGGCGTGGTGACCGGCATGCTGTAGGCGGAGAAGGCGTGATGATCCTGCGTCGGGCCGAGCGTGAATTGCGGACCGAGCCGCGCGCCGGCCGGATCGATCCGCTCCGCGGCGCTGCCGACGAGACCGAGCGCGGGGTCGCGTCGCAAGGCCGCGAGCTGCCGGGCGAAACGATCGGGCAAAGCGATGTCATCGCTGTCGAGCAGGCCGACGAATTCACCGCGCGCCGCCGCGACCGCGACATTGTGCGCCCGGGCGATGCCGCGGTTTTCCGGGAACGAGAGCAGGCGGATGCGGGCATCCGCTCCCTCCGCTCCGAGGGCGGAGAGGCCGGCGCCGGTGCCGTTGTCAAAGAGCAGCAATTCCAGATCGGTCTCGGTCTGGTGCAGCACGCTGCGCACGGCCGGCACGAGATACGGCGTCACTTGATGAAACACGATGATGACCGAGAGCGAGGGCATCAGGTCGCCGGGACGGAAGTGCCGGCCGGGCCGGGCGCGAGCCGGCGACACACCAGGATGAGCGCGGCCAGCAGGATGAGGTGCGTGAGGAAGTGGCTGGCCTCGCCGTGCAGCAGGAAGAAGAAGAGCACCGTGGCGAACCACTGGGCGACCAGCAGCTGCGTCAGCCGCTCGAAGGCGCCCTGCCGCTCGGCCGGGATTTGGTCGACGGCGGCGAGGGTCTGCAGCGCCACGCGCGAGACGACATAGACCAAACCCATCGCCGCGAGGAAGCCGGAGAGGCCCGTGTTCACCAGCAGACTGATGAAGCCGTTCGGGAACTGACCGTTGATGTAGGCGAGATAGACGCCGTCGTCGGCCGGGCTGCTGAACTGCTGGTCGAAACGCTCCATGCCGAAGCCGCGGCCCAGCAGCAGGCGGGAGGGCACGTCGCGCACCGCCAGCTGCACGACCGCGATGCGGTCGCGCAGGGTGTTGGCCGCGTCGCCGGCCGCGAGCGGATCGACCTGGATGCCGGGCAGGAACGAGACCGCGCGCTGGATGCTCAGCGGCAGGCGGTCGGCCTGGGTGTAGAGCAGCGTGCCGCCACAGAACAGCGCGAGCACGAGGGCGGCGATCCGGGGCGGTGTATAGATGCGCTGGAACAGGCCGAGGATCGCCAGCGTGAGGATCGATTGCACCAGGCGCGTGCGTTCGCCGCTGAGCAGACCCACGTAGAGGATGGCGGCGAGGCACGGCAGCCCGAAGTAAAACCGGCGGAACAGGACCACGCCGAGCGGCACCGCGATGAGCAGCGCCATCAGCAGCGATTTGCCGGCCACCGACAGCGACTGGTAACGGCGCAGCCCCGACAGCTCGTAGCCGAAATAGAAATGGAAGGCGTCGCCCGGCACCTCGAAGAAGTTGAGCAGGAACTGCGCGGTGCGCCCGCCATGCATGAGCGCGAAATCCGAGATTATGTAGGTGAACGAAAGCACAAGCGACGCGACGATCGCACCGAGGAGGTTGCGCCGGCTCCAAGGAGCGAGCAGGAAGAGCAGCGGGATGACGCCGAGTGCGAGCTGCTGGACATAGAAGCGTCCGCCCATCTGTGCGCCGCCGAAGGCCCGGAACCCCACCCCGTGCATGAACATCAGCATCACCAAGGTGCCGAGATAGACGACCAGGGCGAGCAGCGCGCGGAGTTCGTCGCGGGAGAAATGGATCGCGGAGAAGCGGTTCCGGTTGAGCGCCAGATGCACCACGATGGCCGGCCATGCGGCGACGGCGGCGACCTCCCAGAAGAACGGCCGGCCGGGCAGCGCCGGCACGATCAGCGCCGCCGAGGAGAACGCCACGTAACACCACGCACAGATCCAGTAACTCCAGCCCAGGGTGAGCACATAGACCAAGCCGGCGAGCATGAGCATCGCGCTCATGGGACTCTCCGGGATGTTCAACCCGAGGTAGATCGCAGCCATGATCACGCAGGCCGTGAGCAGCATGCGGCGGAAGCGGAGATCTTGGAGGCCCGTCACCCGGACAATCTGTCCGGCTCGCGCAAACCAAGGCAAGTCCGGCGCAAAATTCGCGACAGCGCGGTTGCGCGCGGGGCGGCGGGGTGTTTCAACCGGGGCCGTCCTCGTGAGAATCGCGCGCGCCCTCGACTTCCGGCAGTTCTTCAAGCTCTCCACCCGGGAGCGGTCCGACTGGATCAACCCCGTGTGCATGAGCCTGCTGGCGATGTTCGGGGTGTTCTTCATCTACAGCGCGCAGCTCGCGACGGGCTCGAACCAGTGGCTCATGCAGCTCGTCTGGCTCGGCCTCGGGCTCGGGGTCTATCTGACCACGGCGCTGCTCGATTACCGGCTCTGGCTGAAATACGCGCACTGGGTGTATTTCCTCGCCGTGCTGTTGCTCATCGCGGTGCTCATCCCGGGCGTCGGCAGCGTGAAGATGGGCGCGCAGCGGTGGCTGGATTTCGGGCCGGCGTCGTTCCAACCGTCGGAATTCGCCAAATTCGCCGTCATCGTGACCACCGCGTCGATCCTCACGGGCAACCGCCTCGGCACGGTGCGCGATTCGCTGCAAGTGCTGATCAAATTGGCCCTTGCGGTGGGTTTTCCCATGTTGTTGATAGTCGCGGAACCCGACCTCGGCAGCGCGTTGGTCATCGCGCCGATGGTCTTCGCCATGCTGTTCGTCTCCAACCTCTCGCTGCGGTTTTTTGCCGGGGCTCTGGGCGTGTTCGCCCTCCTCGTGGGCATCGTCGCACTGGATGTCTGGCGCTATGCCAACTTCCTGGAGGAGAACAACCTGTCCCCGACGCAGGACCGCGGCGCCTACGAGGCGCATTCGTGGCTGCCGCTGCGGGATTACCAGCGCAACCGCATCCTGGCCTTTGCGCTGCCGGACAAGGTCGACCCCATGGGCATCGGCTGGAACCAACGCCAATCGCTCATCTCGGTGGGCTCCGGCGGGTTCATCGGCAAGGGCTGGACGGAGGGCACGCAGGCCAAGCTCGGCTACCTGCCCCGCTCCGTCGCGCACAACGATTTCATCTTCTCCGTCATCGCGGAGGAGAAAGGTTTCCTGGGAAGCATCGCCGTCATCGGTTTGTTCGGAGTGTTGTTGTGGAACGGGGTCCGCATTGCCGGCCTCGCCCGCGACCGCTTCGGGATGTTGCTCGTCATCGGCGTCACCGCGCTCATGACCGTGCACGTCTTCGTCAACATCGCCATGACCGTCGGCCTCGTGCCGGTGAAAGGCATCCCGCTTCCCTTCATCAGTTACGGCGGCACCTTCGTGCTCAGCTGCTGTTTGCTGCAAGGACTGGTCCAAAGCGTCTACCGTTTCCGGAGGGATTTCTGATGAGCCCGCTCATCCTCCTCTCCCGCGATATTGACCGCTCTGCCGGAATCTCCTGCACACAGCCTGCCCGCGCGACGGCGCCTGCCGACCACAACCACAGCCCACGGCACCCGCCCCCCCATGAACGATCAACCCACCAATGCCGGCACCCCGCAGAATCCGCGGGATGCCGCCCTGCGCCATGAAGAGGAGCTCACCCAGCCCCCTCCCCTCAAGCACAGCGAACCCCTCACCGCCGACCAACTCCGCTCCGAAGCCAAGGAACGATCCAGCCAGCGCCCCCTCCTCCAGAAGATCCTGAGCATTTTCCAGAAGGAAAAGAGCACCTTCCGCGAACTCGTCATCAACTCCGAGCCCCTCGAGAAGCGCGTCGCGCTCCTCGTGAATGGCGT